>NZ_JBFAOU010000037.1:0-54222 GCF_040675365.1 Catellatospora sp. NPDC049609
GTGGCCATATCTGTTTCACACCAAAACCAAAATTCGAAATACTTCTCGCCCCACGTCTATGGCAGAACGGGGCCGCCCACCGCCCCGCGCCGGTCGGGGCGGGACGGTGGGCGGTGGGTGCGGTGGTCAGGCGGCTGCGGCGGCGGCCACGTTGTGCAGGAGCAGGGCCTCGGCGAGGCAGACCCGCGCGAACTCGCCCAGGTGCAGGCTCTCGTTCGGGCCGTGCGCCTTGGCGTGCGGGTCCTCCACGCCGGTGACCAGGATCGACGCGTCCGGGAACATCTCCTGGAACGTCGCGATGAACGGGATCGAGCCGCCGACGCCGATCTCGACGGGCTCGGTGCCGTCCCACGCCGTGGCGAACGCCGCGCGGGCCGCGTCGAAGTACTTGCCGGTGGCGTCGATGACGCACGGGTTGCCGTCGTGCTCGAACTCGAAGCTGAGCTTCGCACCCCAGGGCACGTGCTTCTCCAGGTGCGCGATCAGCGCCTGGTACGCCGACTTCGGGTCGTCGCCGGGCGCCAGCCGCATGCTCAGCTTCGCGCGCGCGGACGGGACCAGCGCGTTCGGCGCCTCGGCGGTGCGCGGGGCGTCGATGCCGAGCACCGACAGCGACGGCTTGGTCCACATCCGGTCGACGATGCGGCCGGTGCCGATCAGCTCGACACCGTCGAGCACGCCCGCCTCGGCGCGGTAGCGCTCCACCGGGTAGTCCAGCGGCGCGGCCTGCCCGCTGACCAGGCCCGGCACCGCCACATCACCGTTCTCGTCGTGCAGCGTGGCGAGCAGGCGGCACAGCACGGTCAGCGCGTCGGGCACCACGCCGCCGAACATGCCGCTGTGCACTGCGGACTCCAGCACCTGCACGTCGACGAAGCTGTTGACGATGCCGCGCAGCGACGTGGTCAGCGCGGGCACGCCGATGTCCCAGTTGCCGGAGTCGGCGATGACGATGACGTCGGCGGCCAGCTCCTCCTTGTGCTTGGCGAGCAGGCCGGGCAGCGAGTCGGAGCCGAACTCCTCCTCACCCTCGACGAACACCACCACGCCGAGCGGCAGCCGGTCGTCGTCGGTGCCGCAGCCGAACGCGCGCAGCGCCGCGATGTGCGCCATGACGCCGGCCTTGTCGTCGGCGGCGCCACGGCCGTAGAGGCGGCCGTCGCGCTCGGTCGGCTCGAACGGCTCGGACTCCCACTTGCTCAGGTCGCCCACGGGCTGGACGTCGTGGTGGGCGTAGAGCAGGACGGTCGGCGCGCCGGGCGGGGCCGGGCGGCGGCCGATGACCGCGGGGTGCCCGTCGCCGATCCGGCTGACCTGCACGTCGAGCCCGACACCGCGCATCAGTTCGGCGACGGCCTGGGCCGAACGCTCCAGCGGGGCGAAGTCGAAGCCGTCGAAGGCGATGCCGGGGATGCGTACGAGCGCCTCGAGGTCGGCCCGTACCCCCGGCAGCTCGCGCTCGATCGCAGCGCGCAGCTGATCAACAGTGAGGGTCGTCATGAAAATGATCCTGTCATGGCACCCGGACACCCGCACGGCGACCTGCCCGTTCACCCGCTGCCGCGGTCGGCTCAGGCCGACCCGTCGATGCGCAGGTCGGCCTGGGCGGCGGTGGCGTCGGCGGCGAAGTGGATCGCCTCGCGGCGGCGCCACTCGCGCAGCACGGGCTGCATCGACGGCCCGTCGCGCACGATGCTGCGCGCCCGGCGTACGGCGGCGGGGGCGTGCACGTACACGGTGAGGCTGGCCCAGGCCCGGCCCTCGGCGCGGCCGCAGCCCACGCCCTCGACGATCACCACGTCGGCGGGCCACACCGCCGTCCACTCGGTGCCGAAGCGCCGCAGGTGCCAGTCGTACGGGTGGTAGCCGCCGGGCGCCCCTTGCCGGATCGGGGTCAGCACCTGCCGGTCCAGCCGCGACCAGTAGGTGAACTGGTCGTCCCAGCCGTCGAGCAGGTCGTCGGTGTGCACCGTCGCCACGCTCAGCCCGACCTCGGCGAGCGCCTCGGCCAGCCCTGCGGCGTAGAAGGTCTTCCCGGCCCCGCTCGGCCCGTCGACCAGCACCAACCTGGTGCGCCCCAGCCTCGGCGCGGCCGCCAGCACCAGGCCGACGTCCTCTCGGGCCACGCGTCCCTGCTCCCCCGGCCTTCCTCCGTGAAGGCGCGACGCGGACGGCTCCGCCGGCTCGGCACCCGGACGCAGCGGCTCGGACGGCGGCCCTGGTTCGGCGTCCCGCGGCGGGCGCGCCGTTTCCCGGACGGGCCCGTCGTCCGCCGGCGGCACGGGCGCCGCGATCCGCTCGCGGTGCCCGCTCATGCGAGCGCCGGGGCGCCGGGCGGCAGGAACGGCAGGCCGGGCGGGGCGCCCTTCTCGACGAGCCGCCACAGGGCGTCGGTGTCCAGGTGCTCCTCGACCAGGTCGCCGAGCCGATCGACGGTGGCCTCGCGCAGCGCGGCGAAGCTCGTGTCCGGGGCGGCGACGAAGCCGTGCCGCCCGGCCAGCCCCGCCACCCGCGTGAGGAACCGGCGCCGGAACTCGTCCGACTCGAACGCGCCGTGC
Source organism: Catellatospora sp. NPDC049609 (assembly GCF_040675365.1). NCBI lineage: Bacteria > Bacillati > Actinomycetota > Actinomycetes > Micromonosporales > Micromonosporaceae > Catellatospora > Catellatospora sp. NPDC049609. The sequence continues at coordinate 2,559 of NZ_JBFAOU010000037.1, forward strand.
CAGTGCGTGCCGAAGACATGGCCCGCGACCGCACCCTCGGTCTCCCCGCCCGGCAGGGTGATCAGCGGGGCCAGCCCGGCGTCGCGGTACGCCACCCGCCCGTGATGGATCTCGTAGCCGCGCACCTCCGCGCCGAGCGCCTGACCGGCCGGCCGGGCCAGCGTCTTGTCCGCCGCGAACGCGATCCGCACCGGCAGCAGCCCCAGCCCCGGCACCTCGCCCCGGCGGCTTTCCACCTCGTCGTCGATCCGCTCGGACAGCATCTGGAACCCGCCGCAGATGCCCAGCAGCGGCTTGCCGGCACCCGCGTGCGCGAGCACCGCCCGGTCCAGCCCGGTCTCGCGCAGCCAGCGCAGATCGTCCACGGTCGCCTTGGTGCCGGGCAGCACCACCAGATCGGCGTCGGCGAGCTCGCCCGGCTCGACGGTCAGCCGCACGCTCACCCCGGGCTCGCAGGCCAGCGCCTCGGCGTCGGTGGCGTTGGAGATGTGCGGCAGCCGCACCACGGCGACCCGCAGCCACTCCCCGCCTCGCGCCGGGCCCGGCCGCCCGAGCACCCGCCCGTACGCCAGCGCGTCCTCGGCGTCGAGCCAGAGGTCCACATCGAACGGCAGCACGCCGTACACGGTCCGGCCGGTGGCCGCCTCGATCATGTCGAGGCCCGGCTGGAGCAGCTCGCGCGAGCCGCGGAACTTGTTGACCACGAACCCGGCAACCAGCGCCTGGTCCGCCTCGTCGAGCAGCGCCACGGTGCCGAACATCGCGGCGAACACGCCGCCGCGGTCGATGTCGCCGACCACGATCGCGGGCATCCGCCCGTGCCGGGCCAGGCCCATGTTCACGTAGTCGTGGTCGCGCAGGTTGATCTCGGCGGGGCTGCCCGCGCCCTCGCAGACCACCACGTCGTACTCCCGCGCCAGCTCGTCGTACGCGGTGAAGGCGGCGCCGGACATGGTGGCCTTCAGCCGCCGGAAGTTCGCCGCGTCGATGTGGTCGACGGCCTGGCCCAGCAGCACGACCTGGCTGGTGTGGTCGCTGCCCGGCTTGAGCAGCACGGGGTTGAACCGCACCTGCGGCTCCAGCCCGCACGCCACCGCCTGCAACGCCTGCGCGCGGCCGATCTCGCCGCCGCGGCCCTGCGCGTCCACCACGACCGCCGAGTTGTTCGACATGTTCTGCGCCTTGAACGGGGCCACCCGCACGCCGCGTCGGTGCAGCCAGCGGCACACCCCGGCGGTGAGGACGCTCTTGCCGGCGTCCGAGGTCGTGCCCGCGATCAAGATCCCGCTCATGTCTCCCAGCCTAGGTGAGCGCGAGGTGTGCCCTCCGACACGCCGCAACGTGCCGGAGGGCCCGGGGCGACCGGCCTCCCCAGTGCGCCCGCCGGTCGCCCCGCCCCGCGGAACCCGGCGGTCGAGCCGCGTTCCGCTACCTCCGGCCCGCGTCAGCGGGGATGAGTGGCGGGCCGGAGGTGTCCCCTCCCCAGGGTCTAGGCCGCGACGGGCACCCGGGCCAGCGCCGTCGCCTCGTCGTCGAGGTCGTCGTCCTCCTCGTCGTCCTCGTCCTGCTCGCCGCTGACCAGCTCGGCCTGCAGGCCGCCGCCGCGCAGCGAGGCGATCGGGTCGAGGTCGAACGCCCCGCCGAACGACGCGTCGTCGTCCTCGGCGAACAGCGGGTCGTTCGGGTCCGGGCCGACGCGCAGGTCGGGCGCGGCCACGGTCGCCTCACCGCCGACCCGCAGCTCCGCCGCCGGGTCCTCGACGGCGCTGATCGCGGTGCTCGGCTTGGTCCGGGCGAACTTCGCCCGGCCCCGCGACAGGTCGTGCCCGACCGCCACGGCCTCCAGCTCGTACATCACCCGGCGCTGGCCCTCCTCGTCGATCCAGTCGCGGGTGTAGAGCCGGCCGACGACCACGACCGGGTCGCCCACCATGATCGAGCTGGACACGCCCTCGGCGAGCCGCCGCCAGCAGTTGACGCGGACCCGCAGGCTGTTCCCGTCCACCCAGCGGTTGTTCGCCCTGTCCAGCCGGCGGGCGGTGGACGCCACCTTGAAGTTCGCCACCAGCTGCCCGGACTGGCTGGTCCGCCGCCACTCCGGCGCGGTCAGCACGTTGCCCACGATGGTGATGTTCGTATCGAACACTGCCTTCTCCTCTCGATGTCCGACATCGCAGAGGGTGCGCCGTGCGAGCTCCGCGTTCCACCGCCGCGACGCCCGTCCTGTGGACGACGGTGCGGTTGGGGATAACCGCCTGATCATGGAGTTGATCTGTTAGGGCGGCTACGCCTCGATGCTCCGCAGGTTGTCACGGGTGGCGACCGCGTGCGGGTGGTCGGGCCCGTAGGCAGCCTCGAGGATGGACAGGGCGCGCCGCAGCGTGGCGATGGCGGCCTGCTCTCCCAGCTCGTGTTCGACGATGCCGAGGTTGCCCAGGGTGACGGCGACTTTGGGGTGGTCCGGTCCGTACACGGCCTCGTTGACGGCCAGGGCGCGCCGCAGCGTGGCGATGGCGGCCGTCTGCTCCCCCAGCTCGTGTTCGACGATGCCGAGGGTGCCGAGAATGACGGCGGCCTGAGGATGGTCGGGCCCGAACGAAGCCTCGCTGATGGCCAGGGCGCGCTGCAGCCCGGCCCGGGCGGCCGTCGGCTCACCGAGTTCGTGTTCGACCGTGGCCAGGTTGCCCAGAGTGATCGCCACCTGCGGGTGATCCGGCCCGTACTCGGCCTCGAAGACGGCCAGGGCGCGCCGCAGGTGGGCGCGGGCCGCCGCCGGCTCACCCAGCTCCCGCTCGACGAGGCCGAGGCTGCCCAGGGCGACGGCCGTCTCGGGATGGTCGGGCCCGTGCACGGCCTCGTTGATGGTCAGCGCGCGTCGCAGGCGGGCGCGGGCCGCCGTGAACTCGCCCCGGCCCGCCAGGTACTGCCCCAGCTGCGTCAACGCCGTCGCGGTGGCGGCGGCGGCGGGTGCCAGCTCGGTGGCGGCGGCGAGGTGGGGCGCCAGGTCGAGCATCACCGGCCAGGCCGCCGGTTCGGACGGCCCGTCCGGCACGGCCGTGCTCAGGACCGCCACCGTGAGCACCGCCCAGCTGTCGTACCGGTCTGCGCCGCTCGCGGCGAGCTGGTGGCGGGTGACCTCGCCGACGAGCCGGTGCATCCGCACCCGGTCGTCGGCCACCCGGGTCACCAGGGCGGTGCTCAGCAGATCTCCGACCACCTGCTCCAGGTCCAGCGGCGACCGGCACGCCCGCCACAGCTCGCCCGCCGGACCGTCCGGTGCCGGCGTCGACAGCAGCAGCCCGAGGTTGATGTCGTCCGGGTCCAGGAACGCGCAGAACCGCAGCAGCTGCAGTGCCGCCGGCGCGTGCTCGGCCAGCCACTCGAAGTGCATCAGCCACGTGGTCGCCACGCTCGCCGGGTAGCCGTCGAGGCCCTGTGCCAGCAGCCGGCCGGCGTTACGCCGGTCACGCAGCAGCGCCAGGTAGCGCTCTGCCGACAGCCCGTCGTGGCGTTCCATGTACGCGGCGGCCTGCGCCAGCGCCAGCGGCAGGAACCCCAGCTCCTGCGCCAGCTCGCGCACCGCGGGATTCGACTGCCCGGTCCGCCGGGTCAGGAACTCCGCCGACTCCGCCGGGGTGAACTGCGCCAACCGCAGCGCCACGCCCGCCAGCCCACGCCACTCCAGCGACCGGCTCGTGACCAGCACGTGCCCCGGGCCGGACGGCAGCCACTCCCGCACCGCCGCGGCGTCCGGGGCGTTGTCGAACACCACCAGCCATCGATCACGCCGGGCCAGCTCCGCCCGCACCCCGGCGACCACGGCCTCCTGGTCGGCGACCACCGGCACGCCCAGGCCGGGCGCCAGCGCCGCCAGGTCCTCGGCGACGGTCAGCGGCGACTCCGCCCGCACCCACCACGCCACCTCGTACCGGCCCGCCGCCCAGCCCCGGTGGGCCACTTCCAACGCGAGCTGCGTCTTTCCGATCCCGCCCATGCCGCGTACCGCGACCACGGCCACCGGCCCGGCGTCGAGACCGGCCTCTACCTCGCGCAGCAGGTCCTCCCGGCCGGTGAAGTCCGGATTGCGGCCCGGCAGGTTGAACACCGGCGGCGGGGAGGTCGGCAGGGGCGGCTCCGGGATGGTCCGAGCGACGTCGACCGTGTCGCCCGTGATCCGGCCGACCACGCCCGTGCCGGACAGCGCCGCGGCCGTCGGCGTGCCGGGTGCCATCGCCCGGTGCTCGCCCGGGTCGCCGACGTCCTGCGCCCCGGGCTGCCAGCGGGACGCCACGAACGTCGTCAGTGCCGCCAGCAGCGTCAGCCCGGCCGCCCAGCGCCACGGATGTGCCTGTATCCACCCCAGCGGCCCCGGCCACCCGCCCTCGACCTCGGTCGCCGCGTTCACCGCCACGGCGATCAGGGTCGCCAACGGAGCCGACCACACCGCCACCACCATCGGCATCCACCTACGCCCGGCAGCACCCGAACGCCCGGACTGATGCGAACCCATCACTCCAACATCTCAACCCGGCACAACATCACACGGCATCGATACAACGGACAAAACGGCGCCGGGCTCCGGCCGCGCGGCAACGCGATGCATCCGGCATCCGGCACAGGAGCGGATCGTCGCCAGGCATCGCCCGAGCGTGGAGTTGATCTGTTATGGCCGATGCCTACCTCGCGGTAACATAGGCGCCGTGCAGACGGACATCCTGGGCGAGCCGTACACGCAGCGCGTCATCGAACTCCCCGACGACGACCAGGGCAAGGTCGTCGCGACGCTGGTCAGCCGGAAGGCCCCCGGGAGCAGCACGCGCGCGGTGCTCTACGTGCACGGCTTCAACGACTACTTCTTCCAGACGCACCTGGCCGACTTCTTCATCGCCCGCGGCTACGACTTCTACGCCCTGGACCTGCGCAAGTACGGCCGCAGCCTGCTGACGCACCAGACGCCCAACTTCACCCGCAGCATGGCGGAGTACTTCCCCGAGCTGGACGAGGCGGCGCGGGTCATCCGCGAGGAGGAAGGCCACGACCAGCTCGTGGTCGCCGCCCACTCCACCGGCGGCCTGATCACCGCCCTGTGGGCCGAGGCCCGCGCGGACAGGAACATCGTCGACGGGCTCTGGCTCAACAGCCCGTTCCTCGACATCAACGCGCCCTGGTTCATGCGCCGCCCGGCCGTCTCGGCGGTCGGCTCGCTGGCGCAGCGCGCCCCCTACCGGGTGATCCCGCTCAAGATGCCCGGCCTGTACGGCCGCAGCCTGCACCGCGACCACGACGGCGAGTGGGACTACCGGGTCGACTGGAAGCCGGTGATCGGCTTCCCGGTCCGGGTGGCCTGGCTCAAGGCGATCCGGACCGGCCAGCGCCGCGTGCACCGGGGCCTGGACCTCAAGGTGCCGGTCCTGGTCGGCTGCTCGACCGCCTCCTACCGCCTGCGCGAGTGGTCGGAGCAGGCCCACGAGGCCGACGCCGTGCTCAACGTGGACCACATCGTGCGCTGGGCCCCCGCCCTCGGCCGCCGGCTCACCCTGGTCCGCGTCCCCGGCGGCAAACACGACCTCACCCTCTCCCGCCGCCCCGCCCGCGACCAGTTCTTCGAGGAGTCCGACCGCTGGCTCACCACCCACCTCCACTGACCCGCCCAGCACCTGGTTGATCATGAACTTAAGTCAGTGTTCGGCGGCGTGTCGGTGCCCTAGGATCGTGGTCAACTTCCGCCGGGTAGCCGATCACGCCGGCCGTCCCGCACGGTAGCCTTCAAGTCGCGCGCTCGTAGCTCAGCTGGATAGAGCAGGGGCCTTCTAATCCTCAGGTCGCAGGTTCGAGTCCTGCCGGGCGCACCAATCTGTGAATCGTCTGTACGCGCGCGGACGATCACGGGCGGCCGGGATCGGCTACGCGGATGCTCCCGCGACGAACACTCCCTTGCCGGGGTGGCCGATGACGAGGTCGCGGTCATGGAGCAGTGACACGGCGCGGTACACGGTCGCCGGACTCACGGAGTACTCGTCGGCGAGCTGAGCGGTGCTGGGCAGCTTGTCCCCCGGCGACAGCTCGCCGCTCTTGATCTTCTCAGTGATCGCGTCGGCGATCCTGCGGTAGTCGGCTTTCGCAACAGGCATGGTGACGTTCCTCGGTTCGGCTCGTCGATCACACCACGCCCGACCTCCGTCAGCAAGCGCAGACAGTGAAGTAACTCCGATCAGGACTAGACCTACAGCAGTTACTGACGTAGGTTGCGAGGAGACCGTTCCTCGGTTCGGCGACCACCGAACGGTTCACGCTGGGGCAGCCATGGCTCGCACCCTGCGGTCTGCCCCAGCACCCGTCCGCCGAGGTGGTTCAACCGACCTCGCCCACCACCTCGGCCCGGTGCCCTGCGATGCGGCATGCATGGCAGGGCACCGGTCACGCTCCGGTTGACCGGTCGGGAGCGACGGGGGTCGGTGGTAGCTTCCGGCGGTGACCTACCCCTCACCCGACCAGAACCCCGCGCCGTACTCGGACCCGCTCGCGCCGCCGCCGGTCACGCCGTCCTACCCGCCGGCCGACCCGTACGCCCAGCCCGCGTCCCCGTACGCCGCACCGGTCGACCCGTACACCCCCGTCCCGCCGCAGCCGGTCCCGCCGCAGCCCCCCTCGCCGTACGGCGTGCCGCAGCCGCCCTACGGCACGACGCCGCCGACGTCCGTCCCGCCGTACGGCACGACGCCGTCCTACGCCGTCGCGCCCGAGTCGATTCCGCCGTACGACGTGCCGCCGCCCACCCCCGCGGCCGGCTACGGGGTGCCCTATCAGCAGCAGGCGCCCGGGGCGGGCGGGGTCAACGGCTTCGCGATCGCGTCGCTGGTGCTGAGCATCTTCGGCGGCATCCTGCTCAGTGTCGTCTTCGGCTTCGTCGCGCTGTCGCAGATCCGCAAGCGCAACCAGACCGGCCGCGGCATGGCCGTCGCGGGTCTGGTCATCAGCGGATTGTGGCTGGCCGGGATCTGCACCGCCGTCGCGATCGCGATCGCCGTCGACGACACCCCGGCCGACGGCACCACCGGCACCGGCGACGACACGTCGGTGCACTCGCTGCGGATCGGCGACTGCCTCAACGAGCTGGAGGACGACGAGGAGATCGACTCACTGCCCGTGGTGCCGTGCTCGACGCCGCACGACGGCGAGGTGTACGCCGAGTTCCGGCTCACCGGCAGCACCTACCCGGGCCTCGAAGCGATCCAGAAGGAGGCCGAGGACCGGTGCGTCGACCTGCTGGAGTCGTACGCGCCCGAGGAGGCCGCGGACCCGAAGGTCGACACGTACTTCCTCTACCCGACCGACGAGAGCTGGCGGCGCAAGAACGACCGCCTGGTGACCTGCGTGGCGACCTTCACCGCGCCGCGCACCGGCTCGATCAAGGACTGATCGCGCGGGCGTCCGGGCAGCGCGGCTCGGGCGCCCGCTACGGCCGGGCGCGGAAAGCGGGCCGGTCGCGGCGCAGCAGCGCGCCCGCGGTCTCCACGAGCCTGCGGACCGGCCCGGTGGGCACGGCGGCGGTGTTCCGGGGGACGGCGTCCGGGTCGCGGGGCGGCATCTGGATGTGCCGGTCGGCCGCGACCGCGGCGTCGACCGCGGCGAGCGCCGCCTCCGGCACCATCCACAGCGCCGGTTCCAGGTGCAGCGTCACGCCGTCGTACCCGATCAGCCGCCGTGTGCCGTCGGGCCAGGCCAGCAGCGCCGCGCAGTCGCGGTAGCGGACGGTGATGCGGGATCCGGGGCGGGTGATGCCCACCGCGTCCGGTCCGATCACGAGCCGGGCCGCGACCGCCTCGCGGGGGGCGTACCGGCGGCCGGCGGCCTCGGCGGGCGACGACGTCGGGGCGGCGGCGAACCCGGCCGGAACGGCGCCGGTGCCCCGCGGCGTCTGCAGCAGCGTGCTGGCGGCGGCCTCGGCCGCGACGGCGTGCACCTGCTCGGCGGTGACCGCGTCCAGCTCCGCCCGCAGCTCGTCGACGGGCAGGTGGCGCTGGCCGGTGAGCAGGTTGAGGGCGTGGCCGGGCAGCCGGGTCGCCTCGATCTCCGGGTGGTTCAGGTTCTCCAGGGCCTTGGTGCGTACGGCGGCGACGCTGCGCGGGTCCAGGTCGCCGCGCCGCATCCGGGCCAGCACCGCGACGAAGCCGCCGAGCACGGCGTCCTGTTTGGCCGGCAGCGCGTCGGCGTACGCGGTGACCGTGGCGTACCCGTCGCCGCGCGGGTCGTACGACGAGGAGGCCGTGTACGAGTGGCCGCCCTCCTGCCGCAGGTCTCGGTAGAGCTCGCGTTCGAGCACTCCGGAGTAGACGCTGGCGGCGGTGCTGCGCCGGACCACCGCGCTGGCCAGCACCCCGGTGTCGTCGCCGGTGAAGTACGCGGGCAGCCGGGGCAGCACCGCGGCGGCGGGCGGCACCGCGCGCCGCTCCCCCTCGGGCAGGCGCAGGCGCAGCCCGGCGGGGATGTCCGCGCCCGCGATCCACAGCACGGCGTTCTGCCTGGTGAACCAGCGGGCGACCCACCGCCGCAGGTCGTCGGGGCCCAGCCGGGCCAGGCCCCACTCGGGGCAGCCGGGCAGCCCGTAGCCCTGCGCCCCGTAGCGCCGCAGCGCCAGGCCGGGCAGCGGGCCGCGGGTGCGGCTCTCGGTGCGCAGGATCTCCTTCTCGGTCTCCAGCCGGTACATCGGCAGGTCGGCCAGCGACGCGCACACCCGGCCCAGGAACGCGACCACGTCCGACTCGGAGCCGCGCAGGTGGAAGTGGGTGTAGACGGAGGTCGTCGCGCCGTTGTAGTGATGGTCGGCCATCCCGCTGTCGTGCAGCGCGAGGTGCTCGACCAGGTGGGTGACCCCGTGCCCGGCCAGGGTCTCGTCGGCCTGGCCGACCCGGAACATGAGTCCCGCGCTCATCGCGCCGGAGGACGGCGCGACGAGCGCGGGGACACCGTCGACCTCGGTGGTACGCAGCACGGCTCAGCGGACCCGCAGAGCGGGCAGGCCGGGCGTCCGCGACACGGTCGCAACGGTGTTCGTCACGCGGGGCATCCTAGTGACCGGTGACGCCGTGCGATGCCCCGCGGCCCCTGTCCAGGGACTAGATGGTGACCAGCATCTTGCCGGTGTTGTCGCCGCGCATCATGCCCAGGAACGCGTCGGCGGCGTGCTCCAGCCCGGCGACGACGGTCTCCGGCGCCTTGATCCTGCCGGCCGCGTACCAGGCGCCGACCTCGCGCAGGAAGTCGGGCATGCGGTCGTCGTGGTCGGTGACGATGAAGCCGCGCAGGGTCAGGCGCTTGCCGATCAGCATCATCATGTTGTTCGGGCCCGGCACGGGCTCGTTGTAGCCGGCGATCGCGCCGCAGATCGCGAACCGGGCGTGCAGGTTGGCGCGGGCGATGGCGGCGGTGAGGTGGTCGCCGCCGACGTTGTCGAAGTAGACGTCGACGCCGTCCGGCGCGGCCTGCTTGAGCTGGCCGCTCACGTCGCCGTCGCGGTAGTTGAAGGCGGCGTCGAAGCCCAGCTCCTCGGTCAGGTACGCGACCTTGGCGGCGCTGCCCGCGCTGCCGACCACGCGGCCCGCGCCCTTGAGCTTGGCGAGCTGCCCGGCCAGGCTGCCCACGGCACCGGCGGCGCCGGACACGAACACGGTGTCGCCCGGCTTCATCGCGGCGATGTCGAGCAGCCCGACGTACGCGGTCAGGCCGGGCATGCCGAGCACACCGAGGAAGGCGCTCGGCGGGGCGACGGGGTCGAGGCGGCGGAAGCGGCGGGCGTCCTCGACCACCCAGTCGCGCCAGCCGTAGCCGTGCAGCACCAGGTCGCCGGGCTTCAGGTCGGGCGAGGCCGACTCGACGACCTCGCCGACGGCGCCGCCGTCGAGCACCGCGCCGACCTGGAACGGCGGCACGTACGACTTCACGTCGCTCATCCGCCCGCGCATGTACGGGTCGACCGACATCACCAGGTTGCGTACCTTCACCTGGCCGTCGGCGGGCGCGGGCACGTCCACCTCGACGAGGCGGAAGTCGTCCGGGGTGGGTGCGCCCTGCGGGCGGGCGGCCAGGTGGATCTCACGTCCGGTGGTCACGTCGTCTCCTTGTCCTCGGCGGCCGCGTGGGCCGCCTGCGTGATGATGCGCAGCGTGTCGCGCAGGTCGGCGAGCTTGTCCGCGGGCACGCCGGTGGCCTCGGCGATGGCCCGCGGGATGCCGGTCGCCTGCTCGCGCAGGCGGTCTCCGGCGGCGGTGAGGCTGACCACGACCGAGCGCTCGTCGCGCGGGTCGCGGGCCCGGGTCACCAGCCCGGCCGACTCCAGCCGCTTGAGCAGCGGCGAGAGGGTGCCCGAGTCGAGTTCGAGCGACGTGCCCAGCGCCTTGACCGAGGTGTCCCCGCGCTCCCACAGCACCAGCATCACCAGGTACTGCGGGTAGGTCAGACCGAGCCGGTCCAGCACCGGCCGGTAGAGCGCGGTCAGCGCACGGCTGGCCGCGTACAGCGCGAAGCAGACCTGCTTGCGCAGGTCGAGGTCGGTCTCGTCCGGGACGCGGGTCATGTGCTCAGCGAAGCACGAGTTCGACGTCGATGTTGCCGCGGGTCGCGTTCGAGTACGGGCAGACCTGGTGCGCCGCGTCGACGAGCTGCCGCGCGGTGTCGGCGGGCACGCCCGGCAGCGCGATCTCCAGCGTCACCGCGAGCCCGAACCCGGTGCCCGCGCGGCCGATGCCGACCCGCGCGGTGACCTCGGTCTCGCCCAGCTCGGCCTTGGCCCGCCGGGCGACCACGCGCAGCGCGGAGTGGAAGCAGGCGGCGTAGCCCGCGGCGAACAGCTGCTCGGGGTTGGTCGCCCCGCCGGCGCCGCCCAGCTCGGCCGGGGTCGCCACGGCGGTTTCGAGCAGCCCGTCCGAGCTGCGCACCTTGCCGTCGCGGCCGTCTCCGGTCGCGGTCGCCACTGCGGTATAGAGAGGTGTCATGCCGCCGACGCTAGCCGGATTTTCAGTTGTACACAATTAAACAGTGTGCGATCAGAGTCACCGCACGGGAACGGCCCTGACTCCCGCGCGCGCTCTGCGACGATGAGCCCGTGGCGGGGGGTACGGCGCACCGCGCGCCGCCGCGAGCTGCGCGCGACCGCGTTCTGGCTGGTGGTGCTGCTGCTCGCCGCGGGCGGCTGGCTCTGGTGGACGCTGCGCAGCAGCCCGCCCGGCGCCCCAGGCACTCCGGCGCCGTCAAACCCCGGGCCACCCGCCGGCGCCCAGCCGGTGCGGGTGGACTTCCCGCTCGACGGCGACTCGCTCCAGGTCACCGCCGCCGCGTCCGGTGCCGTGCTCGACGTGCCCGGCGCGGCCCAGCTGCGCCTGCTCGGCATCGACGCGCCGGAGCTGCCCAGCACCGACGGCGGGCCGCAGTGCTGGGCCGACACCGCGCGCGCCGAGCTGCGGCGGCTGGCCCCGCCCGGCGCCGAGCTGTGGGTGCTCCCCGACACCGAGCGCCGCGACCCGTACCAGCGCTACCTGGTCTACGCCTGGACCGCCGACGGCCGCTTCGTCAACGCCGAGCTGGCCGCCCGGGGCGCCGTACGCGAGCGCGCGGTCCGGCCGAACCTCGCCCACCAGCGCGGCATCCACGACGCCGTCGCCGCGGCGCGCGCCCAGCGCCGCGGGCTCTGGGGCAGCTGCGAGGGCACATAAGACATTTAGCGAAGATTTCAAGTAGCTGCGATGGCTTATCGCCTGCAAGTGCGGAAGAATCCCGCCCGTGGATGTCCCCATCGGCACGGCTCTGGCAGGGCGATACGTGCTGACCAGGCCACTGGCCCGGGGCGGAGTATCCACTGTGTACCAGGCGGTCGACGCCGCCAAGGGCGCCCGGCTGGCGGTCAAGGTGGTCGACAGCCACTACTCCCGCCTGATCCGGCACGAGGCCGCGATGACCGACCGGCTGCGCCACCCGCACGTGCCCAAGGTGATCGACGTGGGCGTGGAGACCGGCCCGGACGGCCGCGACTTCGGCTTCCTGGCGCTGGAGCTGCTCAGCGGCGAGGCGCTGATGGACGTGCTCGCCGGCGGCCCGCTGCCCTGGACCGGCGCGGTCCGGGTCGCGGCCACCGCCGCGGACGTGCTGGCCGTCGCGCACCGCCGGGGCGTGGTGCACCGCGACCTGACCCCCGGCAACGTCATGCTGACCACCAAGGGCCCCAAGGTGGTCGACTTCGGGCTGGCCGAGCTGATCGGCACCGGCACGCCGACCTTCGCCAGCCCCGCCGACGACGTGTACGCCCTCGGCGCGCTGCTCTACCAGTCGCTCACCGGCAAGTCGCCGTACTCGGGCCCGCACCGCAGCCCGCAGGACACCGGCGCGCTGCGCCACCTCGCGCCTACGCCGGTGCTCACGGTGCCGGGGCTGCCGCAGGCCGTCTCCGACCTCTGCCGCGCCTGCATGAACAAGAACTCGCTGGCGCGGCCGAGCGCCCGGGAGGCGGCACTGCGACTGTGGACCATCGTGGGCAACGCCCTGCACTAGGCGAGTTCGCCGCCCAGCTCACCCCTGCGGACGCCGTCCGTGAAGGCCCGCCACTCGTCCGCGCTGATGGTCAGGACCGGCCCGTCCGGGTCCTTCGAGTCCCGCAGCAGGACCGATCCGCCCTCGAAACACACCTCGAGGCAGTGCCCGGACTCACACCGCGACGACTTTCGCCAGTGCCTGGGGGGCCGCTCAACACCATTCACCGCCCATCGGTCTCGTCAAACTTCCATCATGGGCCATGGGGTTCAATCAGGACAGGCCTACGGCCGAGCCGAAAGCCGGATCCTACGATTCGAAATGGCGACCTCCGTGTCTCCGCCGGCCGGGCGCGCCATTGCCCTTTTCGTCCCCCAACACGTGACGAGATCATTGACGCGGCCGTCAACGATTGACGACGATGAGCACATGCTAAGGCGTGGTTCTGCCCTGTCAGCAACAAACGCACTTGCCGTTCTCACCACCATTGCGCTTATCGGGCTCGTACTGCTGGCTCCCATGCTCCTCGATCTGGCCACCAAGGCGATGTCAGGCGACTGGGCGTTGCTCAGCGACGTCGGCCAGACTTACGGTGCGGCATCCGCGATCCTGTCCTCGTTCGCGCTGATCGGAATTGTGTTGTCCACGGTCATCGGACTCCGGCAGGCTCGCATCGGTCAGCAGGAGGCCGCGCGTTCCATGCAGTTCGAGCTGATGAAGATGCAGCTCGACGATCCGACCCTGGCAACCTCGCTGCCCCCGGACGCAGGGGAGGGCGATCGCCTTCTCTGGAGACGAGCGATATATCGCAACATGACGTTCATGTACCTCAGGTCGAGCTACCTGACGGAGGACATCTCCGATGTCGCACTGGGGCTGCAGATGGGGATCATCTTCCAAAACGCCGAAGCCCGCGCGTGGTGGCAGAAGGTGCGCTCCGACTATGCGACCGGGAATAGGCGCCGACCGGAACGGAAGTTCGTCGAGATCGTCGAGCAGCAATGGCAGGCCGCCCAGGACCTTGCGATGCCTGCGAATAGTGAGGCCACCCACAAAACGAACGAGCCGGCACCATCACCGGAGGAGGTGACGATGCCGGCCGAGAAGTCGATCTAGCTTAGATCAAACTCACCGGCCTTCACACCCTCGATGAAGGATCGAAACGACTCCGGCGACAGCGTGATGTGCTGCTGCGGGATCGTCGAGTCGCGCAAGCCGACGGCCCCCGGCAACACGGCGACCTCCACACACGTCACCGAGTCACAGCGGCTGCTCTTCTGCCAGGTCGCGCCCTGAACTGACGTCATCTTCTCTCCGAAGATCAACATGAATGGCGGTCTGCCAGCACGCCCGCGCGCTGGCAGATAGGACAGTGTCCAGGTTAAACTCCTTAGATTGAAGGGTGGCAAGCAGCCATGGTCACATTGCCATGTGGCGTGTCGCGGCACCTCAGATCAACCACTTCGTGAAGGTGGGCTGGCAGGTGAGTCCCAGGACGAATCCAGCAGTCGCCCGGCTCCGCCTGCGCAACGCGCTGCGATCCGCGCGCGACTCCTCTGACCTGACACAGGAACAGGTGGCAGAATCTCTGGACTGGTCCCTGTCGAAGGTCATCCGGATGGAGAACGGCAGCGTCCGCATGACGGTCACGGACGTGAAAGCACTGATGCAGCTCTACGGCATCCAGGACCCCTCTGAGGTATCGCAGATGGAGTCACTGGCACGCACCGCGCGCGAGCGCACCTGGTGGAAGGAGGCGGGCGCAAACGCCTCCAAACTCTCCACCTACATCGGGCTGGAGGACGGGGCATCGGAGCTGCGTTTCTATCAGCTCCTGGTCATCCCTGGACTGCTCCAGACCGAGGCCTACGCACGATCCGTCCTGCTGGCCAGCCACGTGACATCACCAGACAATGCCGAGAACCTCATTGCGATCCGGATGCGCCGACAGCAGGAGGTGCTCGATCGTCCCGACCCGCCGCAGATCCAGGTGGTTCTCGACGAGGGAACGCTCTACCGCACGAACGGGGACGCCCATACGCAGCGGGAACAGCTGCGACATCTGATCCATCTGGGCAGCCGGGACAACATTCATGTTCAGGTGCTGCCGTTCCATGCGGGCTTGCACGTGCTGGAGCCGGCATTCGTGGTGATGTCGTTCCCCTACGGTGCGGACTTCGACGTGGTCTACCTCGAGTTCAGTAACAACAGCCCGACCGCCCAGGACATGGGAGAGGTCCTAGACCGAGAAGAGACGATTGCGCCGTATCGCGAAGCCTTCGACCGTTTGACGAGCGCAGCGCTGAGCAAGGCGGATTCGCTGGCCTTCATCGCCCGGGCCGCCGAGGACTTGAGGACGGGGCCGGCAGGCGCGGATCCGCCGAGGCGAGCGGCTGCAGCGGTGGTGCGGGAGCCGCTGCGGCAACGCTCGGCGGCGGTCGCCGCGGAGTGAGCAACGCCCGCGCGTGACCGCGGTGCGGCCTACCGGCACACACCGCTTCCTGGAACGCGGGCAAGCTGCGCTGAGCGCTACTCGGTGTGGACGACGGTGAACGCCTCGGCCAGCCGTCCCGGCAGGCCCAGCGACTCCGCGAGCCCGGCGAGCCGCTCGCGCAGCATCGAGTCGAGTTCGGTCAGGTGCGCGGTCTGCGAGACGTGTGCCCGCAGCGCGGCGAGCTTGCGGTCGAAGGTGTCGGTGATGTCCACCGCGTGGTCCGGGTCGGGCCCGCCGGCGTACCAGATCTCGCGGACGGTCCAGGCGTCCAGGCCCGCCGCGGCGAACTCGGGGTGCGCGAACTGGTTGCGCGCGTCGGGGTAGACCGCGCAGGTGGTCGCCTCGCCCACGGCCAGGTGGTCGGGGTGGCTCGGCCCGGCGATGCGGTCCCAGCGGCGCAGCGGGGAGCTGGTCAGGATGCGGTCGGGCCGCGCCCGGCGGATCGCCGCGACGAGCTCCTTGCGCAGCTGGAGGCTGGGCGTGACGGAGCCGTCGGCGTACCCCTCCAGGAAGTCGACCTGCTTGACCCCGACGGCGGCGGCGGCCGCCCGCTGCTCGGCCTCGCGCAGGGCCGGCATGCGCTCGCGCGGGGTGTCGTCGAAGCCGCCCGCGTCGCCCCGGGTGACCAGCAGGTACGACACCTCGATGCCCTGGTCGACCCAGTGCGCCACCGTGCCGGCCGCGCCGAAGTCGACGTCGTCGGGGTGCGCGAAGACGCACAGCACGCGCTGGACGTCCTGGCAGGGTGTGGCGGAGGGCGGGAAGCTCATGCGGCCGAGCATATGCCGCGGCCGGCGCAGATGATCAGGCGCTGCCGCAGGTGCGCGGCAGCGCCTGAGGGGTGCGAGGCAGCCCGCCGGGTCACGCGGCGCGTTCCCAGCCGGACCGGCGGCCGCCGGGGGTGAGCCGGGAGGGGTGCATCACCGAGGGGTGCGGGACGCCGCGGGTGGGGCGCTGCGGCAGGTTGAAGTGGCCGAGGCGGGCGTCGGCGAGCACGCGCCGCAGGTGGCGCTCCACGCCGTGGAACAGCCACCAGTCGTCGCTGACGAACAGCTGCGTGGGGTGGCCGTGGTAGTCGGCCCACAGCTCCAGGCGGCGCGGGCGGCGGCGGGAGCTGATCAGGGTCAGCACGGCGAGGCCGCTGAGCACGGCGACCGCGGCGACGATGCCGGCCGGCCGCAGCAGCGGCGCGAACACGCCGAGCAGGACGACTCCGCCCGCGGCCATGGCGCCGGCCCGGCGCGTCAGCGGGTCGTGCCCGGCCTGTCGGATGTGGACGCTGTCCAGCGCGGTGAGGGTGAAGTGACGGCCGCCGACCTGGAAGCAGGTCGACGAGAAGTGCAGCCCGGGGCCGATGGTCATGATCCGTTGTTCTGGTGGCCGATCCGGCGCCCGTGTAGGCTTCATCGAAGTCTCCCAACTGCTTGTTTCGCGGGCTCGGCTGGTGGTTGTGCCCGCAGGTGGCGACGCCTGGCATGTGGTGGACCCGAGACCGGTATCCGGTGGCCGCCGGGTGCCGGTCTCTTCGCGCTGTCGAGCCGCTGCCGTGAGCTGGTGCGCTCCGGACGCTGCGGCTGCCTCGTGACCTCAGTGTGACCGAGACAGCAATCGTTGTGAAGTCTCTCAATCAGCCACCTGGCAGGTTGGCACGTTCCCGAACCTAATGTGCGTTCAGGCCTCACCCAAAGTGAGGTGATTTTCTTCGTAATGCCCCGCAGTTCGGGCACATCGGTCAGTGAGCACTTGGGTCCGGCGTATTACGCGGATACGGTGGCCGGTACTGGACCGGTTGTCCGCCGCCCACCCCCGGGCGGCATCGGACCAGCGCCGCCGAGTCGCCAAGCGATCGTGACGATCGATTTCGTCCGGACGCGGCGAGCCGGGGAACCACGTTCACCGGGGTGAATCAGCGGTCACTTTCCGTGACCGCAGTAGGGCGCCCTTCGCCCGAACCCGTCAGCTAACCCGGTAGGCGGCTGTGGAGAAGGGCCACCCATACCTTGTCATCCCCCCATGGCAGGGGCTGGCGCGCCGCCGCGCGCCTGCTCGCCCCCGCCGGAGCACTGATCATCGGGCTGCTGGTATCCGGCACCCCCGCCCACGCCGAGCCCAGCGCGGCGGACCTGCGCAAGCAGATCACGCAGAAGTCCACGCAGCTGGAGAAGATCGTCGAGCAGTACAACAAGCTGAACACGCAGCTCAAGCAGACCCGCGCCGAGGTCGCGCGGCTGGCCGAGGAGCTCGGGCCGCTGGAGGTCAAGGCCGACGCGGCGCAGGCCAACGTCGCCCGGATCGCCGCCACCGCGTACCGCACGGGCGGCTTCAGCGGCTGGAACGCCCTGCTGGACAGCTCGACCGACGGCGAGCTGCTGGCCCGCCTGAGCACCCTGGACCAGCTCGCCCAGTCCCAGCAGAAGCAGCTCGACGAGGCGCACCGCGCGGCCGGTGACCGGTTCGCGGCCAAGGCGGCTCTCGACGCGCAGCTGCAGGAGCAGGCCACCCGGGTCAAGGCGCTGGCCGACCAGCGCAAGACCGTCGAGCGTGACCTCGACAAGCTCAAGGAGCTGCGCCGCAGGGCCGGGCTCACCGACGAGGCCGCCTCGACGTACACCGGCGCGGTGCCGGCGTACGCGGGCAAGGCGGGCATCGCCGTGAAGTACGCGTACAAGGCGCTGGGCAAGCCGTACGTCTGGGCCGCCGACGGTCCCGACGGGTACGACTGCTCGGGCCTGACGCTGGCCGCGTGGCGCGCGGCCGGCGTGAGCCTCTACCACCAGGCCGCGACGCAGTGGCGCGAGGTGAGCCACCTCAAGCGCTCCCAGCTCGCCCCGGGCGACCTCGTCTTCTACTCCGGGCTGGGGCACGTGGCGCTCTACGTCGGCGGCGGCAAGGTGATCCACGCGCCGACCACCGGCGAGGTGGTCAAGATCGCCAGCGTCGACATGATGACCCCCTACGGCTACGGCCGCGTCAGGCTGTAGCCCTGAGCGAGTCTTCGGCGGCACTGCCGGAGCCTCGTTCAGACGGCGAAAGGCCCCTCCCGGTGTCCCGGAAGGGGCCTTCGTCGTGTGAGGGAGATGTGGGATCAGACCGCCTGCAGGCCCTCCGCGCGGGCCAGCTCGCGCAGCCGGCCCAGCGCCTGGATCTCCAGCTGGCGGATGCGCTCGCGGGACAGCGAGAACCGCGACGCCACCTCGGTCAGCGAGTGCTCGCGACCGTCCTCCAGGCCGTAGCGCGCCCGCATGATGCCGGCGGAACGGTCGTCGAGGTGGTTGAGCAGGCCCTCGATCCGCTGGCGCTCCAGCGCCGAGAGGACGATCTCCTCCGGGCTGGGCGTGTCGCGGTCGGCGACCAGGTCACCGAGGTTGGTGTCGCCGTCGTCACCCACCGGGGTGTCGAGCGACACGGTGTCCTGCGACCACCGGATCAGCTCGGTCACCCGCTCGACGGTCACGCCGAGGGCGGTCGCGATCTGCTCCGGCTCCGGCTCGCTGCCCAGCTCACGGGTGAGCTGGCGGGCGACGTTGCGCATCCGGTTGACGTCCTCGACCAGGTGGACGGGCAGCCGCACGGTGCGCTCCTGCTGGGCGATGGCCCGGCTGATCGCCTGCCGGATCCACCAGGTGGCGTACGTGGAGAACTTGTAGCCCTTCACGTAGTCGAACTTCTCGACGGCGCGCACCAGGCCGGTGTTGCCCTCCTGGATCAGGTCGAGCATCGGCATGCCGGATCGCACGTAGCGGCGCGCGATCGAGACCACCAGGCGCAGGTTCGCCCGGATGAACAGGTCCTTGGCGTGCTCGCCCTCGCTCACCAGCTTTTCCAGCTCGTCGCGCTTGAGGCCGCGCCGGAGCTTGTCCGCCTCGAGCAGGTGCTCCGCGTAGAGGCCTGCTTCGATCGCCTTCGAGAGGTCGACCTCCTGCGCGGCATCCAGCAGGGGCGTACGTGAGATCTCGTGCAGGTATACACCGACGAGGTCGCGCTCCTCAGCCACCTGGTCGGTGCGCAGCATGGTCATGTTCTCCACGTTCGGGTCCCTCCCACGTAATCGCCGCAGGGCCTTGCGGTACTGACACCTTCACAACAGATGACGCCTGCGAATGATTCCGCGTTGCCCATCGAAACTGTCACGAAAAGCTGTGAACTCGCTGATACCGACATACCGACTCGCTGGACGCGAGCCGCTCGGTCCGCAATGCCCTATTTATGACACCAGACAGCGGCGCAGGGTACAGCGACCCACATCACTACAACGCTGTGACCTGCGTCGCCATTTCTTGTGACGCCGAACTGGGCGCGCTATTGCACGGTTCCACACCAAGCGCACCTGATCGCATGACCCGCATACCCCAAGGAGTGAAAAGCACACCCATTCGGCCATCAAAAACCCACGAACGGCCGCCCCGATCACCCGACTTGCCAGGCACATGGGCGTATCTTGAGCGCGCTTTCGCCCACTTGCCTGGCAAGTCGGCAGATCTTGAGGGCGGACTGGGGTGATGATCGCCGTTTCAGGTCAGAAAGTGCACTCTGAGCACAGTTTCTGACCTGAAACAGCGATCTTCCGGTGGGTTACTCGGTGAGGGCGGCTACGGCGTCGCGGACGCGGTTGCCGTGGCCGGCCAGCGCGCCGCGGGCCGCGGCGACCTCGCGGCCGGCCAGCAGCGCGACCAGGGCGGCGCGCAGGTCGCCGCCGGCCGCGTCCAGGGTGCGGCGGCACTCGTCCTCGTCGTGGCCGGTCGCCTCGACCAGGATGTTGAGCATCCGGCCGCGCAGCTTCGCGTTGGTCGGCACCATGTCGATCATGAAGTTGGAGAACACCCGCCCCAGGCGCACCATCACCGCGGTGGAGAAGGCGTTCAGCAGCAGCTTCTGTGCGGTGGCGGCCTTCATCCGGGTGGAGCCGGTGACCACCTCCGGGCCGGTGTCGACGCCGACGAAGACGTCGACCCAGGCCGACGCCGCGGCGTGCGGGTCCGCCGCGATGAGCGCGGTCCGGCAGCCCAGCTCGCCCGCGGCCCGCAGCGCGCCGAGCACGTACGGGGTGCGCCCGCTGGCCGCGATGCCGACCACCACGTCACCGGTGCGTGCGCACCGGGCGATCTCGTCGGCGCCCGCCTCGGTGTCGTCCTCGGCGTCCTCGACGGCGGCCAGCAGCGCGCCGGGGCCGCCCGCGATGTGCGCGCAGAACCAGCTCGGCGGGGCGTTGAAGGTCGGCGGCAGCTCGGCCGCGTCGACCACGCCCAGGCGGCCGGAGGTGCCCGCGCCGACGTAGTGGACCCGGTTGCCGCGCTGCAGCGCCGCGACGGCGTCCTCCACCGTGATCGCGAGCGGGTCGAGCGCCGCGCTGACGGCCTCGGCGACGGTGCGGTCGGCGTCGTTGATCACCTGCAGGATCTGCCGGGTGTCGAGCATGTCCAGGTTGGCGCTGGGTGCGTACCGCTGTTCGGTGGGGGCGCTGACGCGGACCGAAGCGGTGGGCAGCTCAGGCATCGCCGGACCGGCGGCGCGAGGTGCCGATACGACGTCCGCGCACCGCCTCGGCGGTGACCTCGAGCGCCTTGCGTGCCTTGGCGCGGGTGCGCGCGGCGACGCCCACGAACAGGCAGTCGACCACGGTGAGCTGCGCGAGGCGGCTGGCCATGGCGCCCGACCGGTACGTCGTCTCGCGGGCCGCGGTGGTCAGCACGAAGTCGGCGACGTCGCAGATCGGCGAGCGCGGGAAGTTGGTGAGCGCGACGGTGACCGCGCCCGCCGCCTTGGCCCGCTCCAGCACGTCGATGGTGTCGGCGGTGGTGCCGGTGTGCGAGATGCCGAGCGCCACGTCGCCGGGGCCGAGCAGGGCCGCCGAGGTGAGCGAGGTGTGCAGGTCGGGCCAGTAGTACGCGACGCGGCCTATGCGGTGCAGCTTGGCCTGGAAGTCGGCGGCGACGAAGCCGCTCGCGCCGGCGCCGAAGACCTCGACGCGGGACGCCTTGACCAGCGCGTCCACGATCTTGTCGCAGACCTCGGGGTCGAGCTGCTCGGCGGTCTCCTCGACGGCGCGGGCGTCGTTGAAGGCGATGGTGGCGATGATCTGCGCCATGTCGGCGCCCGGCGGGATGTCGCCGCCGACCACCCGGGAGTCGGCCGGCTCGACCCGGCGCGCGGCCTCGGCGGCGAGCCGGATGCGCAGCTGCGGGTAGCCGGACATGCCGATGGAGCGGCAGAACCGGATGACCGTCGCCTCGGAGGTCTCCGCGGCGGCGGACAGGTCGGTGATGGTGCGGCGAGCCGAAGCGGCCGGATCGGCGAGCACGAGACGCGCGACGCGCTGCTCCGCCGGGGAGAGTGCGGGCAGCAGGCCGTTGATCTGAACGATCAGACCGGCCGGCTCCTGCGCGGCGCGCGCGGCACCGTCGCTCTCCTCAGAAACTTTCGACTTCTTCGCCACGGTTGAAACTTACTTTCACGACTGCCCGGCGTCAACTGCCAAACCGTGTCCGATGCCCGGCCAGACGGCTGCCCAAACGGCCTGAGCGACGGCGTCGGGATCACCACTGCCGTCGACATGTACCGCATCCGACAGTACGTCCTTGTAGGCCGCATGGCCCGCGTTCAGATAGCCGATGTCCTCGTGGTCGTCGCCGCGCTGCTCGATCCGGTCGTAGGCCAGGTCGGGCGGGACGTCGAGAAAGATGATGACAGCCGGCCGGGGGAACGGGGCATACGCCGCGCGTACCAACCGCTCCAGCCGGTCGCCGCCGCCGTGTGCCCGAATGCTCACGAGCTGGCACGGCGTGTACCGGTCCATCACCGCGATCCGGCCCGTGACCCGGGCCGCCAGCAGCGACCGGGCGATGGCCAGCCAGCGCAGCACCGCCTCGATGACGAGCAGGCCGGGCCGCCCGACCAGGGCCACCGCGTCCTCGCGCCCCAGCCGGCGCGCGATCCGGCCCAGAAAGCGCCGGCCACCCGGGTTGGGGCCGTACCGGGCGGGGATGCCGGCCGCGACCAGGGCCGCGGCCAGGCGGATCGCCTGGGTCGTCTTGCCCGAGCCGTCGATGCCGACCAGGGCGATCACCGACGCACTCGTGCCTGCCATGCACCAGACGCTACCCTGCGCCCGCCACGCGGTGATCCACAGTGCGGGCACGGACACGCTGTGCGATGGCGCGTGCAACTTCCATGGCGCAATGGCGTCCTCGGCTACCGCCCGGAGGCGCTCCCATGGCAGAAGTGCACCATTTCGCGTACGGCTGGTTCAACCCGGTGACCGCGTACCTGATGGCGTTCATCGGCTCGCTGCTCGGCCTGGTCTGCACCGCCCGCGCCCGGCGCGCGCCGAGCGCGGGACGGCGCGCCCGGTGGCTGATCATCGCGGCGCTGTCGATCGGCGGCACCGGCATCTGGCTCATGCACTTCATGGCGATGATCGGCTTCGACGTGCCGGCCAGCCCGGTCCGCTACGACGCGGTCACCACCTTCATCAGCCTGGCGCTCGCCGTCGTCACGGTGGGTATCGGCCTGTTCATCGCCGGGCAGGGGCGCAAGTCGGCGCTGCGGATCGTCGCCGGCGGCGGCTTCACCGGGCTCGGCGTGGTGGCGATGCACTACACCGGCATGGCCGCGATGCGGGTGGCCGGCGACGTCAGCTACGACCTCGGCCTGGTCGGCGCCTCGGTGATGATCGCCGTGGTGGCGGCGACGGTGGCCCTGTGGTTCACGGTGACCGTGTCGGGCATGCGCGCCATCACCGCCGCCGCGGCCGTGATGGGCGTGGCCGTGTGCGGGATGCACTACACCGCGATGGCGGCGGTGCGGATCACCCTGGACACCGACGGCACCGGCGAGGTCGCCGGGCTCAGCCCGTTCGTGCTGATCGTGCCGATCGTGCTGCTGTCGGCGCTGTGCCTGATCGGTGTGATGTTCAGCGCACTGCAGGCCATGACGCAGGAGGAGTTCGACGGCACCGCGCCGGCGCGGGTCGGCCAGCATGCCGCCGTCTCCGGCACCGTCATCCCTGGTCCGCGTGCCGGTGCCGACGCGGGCGCGCCCGTCAACCAGCCGTTCAGCCTGGCCCGCGCGCTGGCCGACCGCAACCGCACCAAGGTGCCCCGCTGACTGTCGCGTCCATATCGGAGGGACGGCGCGGTACGCGCTGATCGGATATAAACACCGGCATGGACGCGACCGCGCCGGCGTACCTCATGACCATGCCCCTGCACGCCATCACCGAGGTGCTCGGCGAGCAGGGGCTGCGCGACCGGTTCCGGCTGGAGATCGAGCGGCTGCCCGACGACGACCGAGCGGTGCTCGAGCAGGCGCTGGAGCTGGCCGCGCGGCTGCACGCCGAGCAGCGGCGGGTGCGCGAGCCCTACCTCAACCACCTGCTGCGCGTCACGATCCGGATCATCCACTACTACCGGATCACCGACCGGGACGTGCTGGTCGCGGCGCTGCTGCACGACTCCGTCGAGGACCAGCCGTGGGGCATCACCGGCCAGCCGCACCGGGGCGGGCCGCCACCGCGGGACCAGGCGCTGGCCGTGCTCGCCGAGCGGTTCGGCCCGCGGGTCGCCTCGCTGGTCGCCGCGGTCACCAACCCGGAGTACGACCTCGACCGCGACAAGGACGAGCAGTACCGCACGCACGTGGTCGAGTCGCTGGACGTCGACCCGTGGGCGCGCGTCATCAAGGTCTCCGACTTCACCGACAACGGCGTGGGCGTCATCCACACCATCGGGCCGAAGGTGCGCCGGGCCGCGACGAAGTACTCCCCGCTGGTGCCCGCCCTGCGCGAGCTGGTCGCCCGGCCGGACACGCCGCTGCTCGGCGAGGTCAAGGCGCACATCTTCGCCCAGTTCGACCTCGCCGAGCAGCGGTTCCAGGCCATTCTCGGCACCAACTAGCGGCCCGGCCTCCCCGTCAGAAGTCCTCGTCGAGGCTGACCGTGCCGCCGACGGCGACCTGGTACGCCGTCACCCGGCGCTCGAAGAAGTTCGCCAGCTCCTGCACGTCCTGCAGCGCCATGAACGGGAACGGGTTGGCCGAGCCGAACCGGGCCGGCAGCCCGAGCCGGGCCAGCCGCTGGTCGGCGACGTACTGCAGGTACTCCCGCATGTCGGCCAGGGTCATCCCGGGCAGCCCGGCGCCGCACAGGTCCTCGGCGAAGGCCAGCTCGGCGTCGACCGCGTCCTCCAGCATCCGGGTCACCGCCTTGCCCATGGCGTCGTCGAACAGCTCCGGCTCCTCGGCGCGCACCGTGTCGACCACCGCGAACGCGAAGTCCATGTGCATCGACTCGTCGCGGAACACCCAGTTGGTGCCCGCCGCCAGCCCGTCCAGCAGGCCGCGCGAGCGCAGCCAGTACACGTACGCGAAGGCGCCGTAGAAGAACAGGCCCTCGATGCAGGCGGCGAAGCAGATCAGGTTCAGCAGGAAGCGCCGCCGGTCGTCGGCCGTGGTCAGCGCGGGCAGGTCGAACACCGAGTCGATCCACTCGAAGCAGAAGTTCGCCTTGCGGGCGATCGACGGGATGTTCTCCACCGCCGCGAACGCCTTGGCCCGCTCCGCGTCGTCGGGCAGGTAGGTGTCCAGCAGGGTCAGGTAGAACTGCACGTGCACCGCCTCCTCGAAGAGCTGGCGGCTCAGGTAGAGCCGGGCCTCCGGGGCGTTGATGTGGCGATACAGGTTCAGCACCAGGTTGTTGGCCACGATGGTGTCGCCGGTGGCGAAGAACGCGACCAGGCGGTTCACCAGGTGCCGCTCCCCCGCCGACAGCCCGGCCAGGTCGGGCAGGTCGTTGCCGAGGTCGACCTCCTCGACGGTCCAGGTGTTGCGGATCGCGGCGCGGTAGCGCTCGTAGAAGTCCGGGTAGCGCATCGGCCGCAGGGTCAGGTCGAGGCCCGGGTCGAGCAGCATCTTCTTCGGGGTGGTCACTGGCATGCCTCGCAGATCTCCGGGTTCTCCAGGTTCAGGTTGATCGGGCTCGCGGCGGTGCGCAGCGTTGCACCCGGCGCGCTCGCCGGAGCGGACGCGGCAGCCGGTCCGGTCGCACGCGACGCGTTAGGAAGGTGCCCTTCCGCTACGGAAAGCGATGGGAGGGTGCCCTTCCTTACCGTGGTCTGGGCGATGGCGGTCGCGGGGCGGGAGCGCAGGTAGTAGGTGGTCTTCAGGCCCTTGCGCCAGGCGTAGGCGTACATCGAGGAGAGCTTGCCGATCTCCGGGGCGGCCATGAACAGGTTCAGCGACTGCGACTGGTCGATGTACGGCATCCGCGCCGCGGCCAGGTCGATCAGCGCCCGCTGCGGCAGCTCCCACGCGGTGCGGAAGCGCCGCCGCAGCTCCGCCGGGATCTCCTCGATGCCCGCCACCGAGCCCTCGGCCGCCAGCACCCGGTCGCGCAGCGCCGCCGTCCACAGGCCCCGCGCCTTCAGCTCGTCCACCAGGTAGCGGTTGACCTGGAGGAACTCGCCCGACAGCGTCTCGCGCTTGAACACGTTGGCCACCGGCGGCTCGATGCACTCGGCGCAGCCCGCGATCGACGCGATGGTCGCGGTCGGCGCGATGGCGATCAGCAGCGAGTTGCGCAGGCCGGTGCGGGCCACCTTCGCGTGCAGCTCGTCCCACGCCCACGGGCGGGTGGACACCGCGTCCGGGAAGTGGTCGGCGTGCAGCACGCCGCGCGCGGCGCGGGTGTCCGCGTACGACGGGTGGGTGCCCAGCTCGGCGGCGAGGTCGGCGCTGGCGTCGTACGCCGCGAGCGCGATCTCCTCGGCCAGCCGGGTGGACAGGGCCAGCGCCTCGGGCGCGTCGAAGTCCAGGCCGAGCGCGAAGAACACGTCGGCCAGGCCCATCACGCCCAGGCCGATCGGCCGCCAGCGGTTGTTGGCCCCGGCCGCTTCGCCGGTCGGGTAGTAGGACAGGTCGATGGTGCGGTCGAGCACCCGCACGGCGGTGCGCACGGTCGAGCGCAGCGCGTCCCAGTCGACGCCGTCCGGGCCGAGGTGCGCGGCCAGGTTGACCGAGCCGAGGTTGCACACGGCGGTCTCGCCGTCGCTGGTGACCTCCAGGATCTCGGTGCACAGGTTCGACAGGTGGACCGTGTTGCCCGCGACGGCGGTCTGGTTGCAGGTGCGGTTGGCCGCGTCCTTGAACGTCATCCAGCCGTTGCCGGTCTGCGCCAGGGTGCGCATCATCCGGCCGTACAGCTCCCGGGCGGGCAGCGTGCGCACGGCCAGCCCGGCGGCCTCGGCGGCGCGGTAGGCGGCGTCGAACTCCTCGCCCCACAGGTCGACCAGCTGCGGCACGTCCTTCGGGTCGAACAGCGACCACGCGGTGTCGGCCTCGACCCGGCGCATGAACTCGTCCGGCACCCAGTTGGCCAGGTGCAGGTTGTGCGTACGCCGGCTCTCCTCGCCGGTCGAGTCACGCAGCTGCAGGAACTCGTCCAGATCGGCGTGCCAGGTCTCCAGGTAGACGCACGCCGCGCCCTTGCGGCGGCCGCCCTGGTTGACCGCGGCCACGCTGGCGTCGAGCGTGCGCAGCCACGGCACGATGCCGTTGGACAGGCCGTTGGTGCCGCGGATCAGCGAGCCCCGGGACCGGATCCGGCTCCACGACACCCCGATGCCCCCGGCGTACTTGGACAGCCGGGCGATCTGGGCGTACCGGTCGTAGATCGACTCCAGCTCGTCGCGCGGCGAGTCGAGCAGGAAGCAGCTGCTCAGCTGCGGGCGCCGGGCACCGGCGTTGAACAGCGTCGGCGAGCTGGGCAGGTAGGCCAGGCGGCTGAGCACGGCGTAGAGCGCGGCGACCTCGGCCACGTCGCCGGGCAGGCGGCGGCCGGCGGTGCCCGCGTCGCCGACCTCGCCCATCAGCCCGCAGGCCACCCGCAGCAGGAAGTGCTGCGGCGTCTCCAGCACCTTGCGGGTGACCGGGTGGCGCAGCAGGTAGCGGTCGTAGACGGTGCGCAGCCCGAAGTACTCGAAGCGGTCGTCGGCGGCCGGGTCGACGAGCCGGTCCAGCTCGGCCGCGTGCGCGGCGACGAACGCGGCCAGGTCGTCGGCGAGCACGCCTGCCGCGTGCCCGGCCCGCACGGAGCTCGCGAAGTCGTGTACGCCCTGGGTGGCCGCCTCCTCGGCGATGTGCACCGCGAGCAGCCGCGCCGCGAGGCGGCTGTACGACGGCTCCCGCACGACCATGGCGGCGGCGGTCTCGATGGCGCGCAGCCGCAGGTCGGCCTCGGTCGCGCCGGGCCATACACCGGCTGCCACCGGGGTGAGGACGGTATTGTGATCCACATCGGGCAGCCCCCGGGCCGCCTCGGCGAGCAGCCGCGCGAGCGACGCGGTGGTGTCAGACGACGTGCTCTCGGGCGACGCGGCCGTGCCGGGCGGCGCGTTCTCGGGCGACGCGGCCAAGCCGGGCGTGGTCTCGCCGGGTGCGCCGGCGTCGGTGGTGGTGTGGAAGGTGGTGCTGGTCAAGGCGTGCGCTCCCCCTCGTCGAAGCGCGGGAGGGCACGCGAACGGCGCTCACCCTCCCCGGGGGGACACGCGCCATCCACCGTGGACCGTCCCGCGCGGCCCGGTGTCCGCGACCGGTCCCGTCCAGCCGGACGGGAGGGTCGTGGGCGCGACACGGGCAGGGCCGTGGCGCGCACGCCGGCAGGTCTTCGGGCTCGTGGGCACGGCCGGGCGGCGCGGCGCGGACGCCGTGCTGCGGAGACCCCCTAGACCGTCGCTTCCCAGGCCGGACCGGCCCAGTGCTGCTCCGCACCCCTCTTCGCGGGAGGGGCGCGGGACGGTTTCGTTCCCACTCACCGCTGCGGGGCAGCTCCGGATTCGCACCGGATTCCCTCTGCGCGGGCCGCGTTCCGGCGGCTCGCGCGGCACCCCTCGACCCGGTGTCCGGTGGACACCGGAGGGGTGGACCAGCGATGCGCTCACACTACATCTAGTGGCATCGCGAGGAAAGCGACCCCATATGAAGTTCGGCGTGTCGTCGATGGTCCACCCCGACGGGCGTCTATGTCCCGCCCTCAGCAGGCGCAGGCGGCGCCGCTCGCGGGTGCGGTGAGCGGGTCCACATCGTGCTTGCGCAACCCGAGCGGGGTCTGCGTGTCGAAGCCCTCGCGCACCCAGTACTCGTACCCGCCGAGCATCTCCTTGACCCGGTAGCCGAGGCGGGCGAAGGCCAGCGCGGCCCGGGTGGCGCCGTTGCAGCCGGGGCCCCAGCAGTAGGTGACCACGACGCTGCCCGCGGGCACCACGGCCGCCGCACGGGCGGCGATCTCCGCGGTGGGCAGGTGCACCGCGCCCGGGAGGTGTCCCTGCTCCCACGCCTCCCGCGAGCGCGAGTCGACCAGGACGAAGCCGGCGGCACCCGAGGCCAGGTCGGCGTGCACGTCGGACACGTCGGCCTCGAACGACAGGCGGGCGGCGAAGTGGGCGGCGGCGACATCGGCGGCGGCGGCCGGGGCGGTGCCGAGTACGGCGGACATGAGCTGCTCCTCTACTGCTCGATCACTGCGTTCATCCTCGCGGTGGCCGGCTGCCGACCACGAGTGGCGGCAACGCCGCTGTTCGCTAAGATCCCGCCATGGGTACGCCGCTGACGCTCCAGACCCGGCCCCGGCACCGGATCGCGGTGCTGGCCTTCGCCGGGATGGCCCCGTTCGAGCTGGGCTGCGTGGTGGAGGTGTTCGGCCTGCCCCGCCCGGAGCTGGACGTGCCGTGGTACGACCTGGACGTCTGTGCCGAGGTCCCCGGCGCGGCGCTGCCCGCGGTGGGCGGGTTCGCCGTCACCGCACAGCACGGCCTGGATGTGCTCGCCGCCGCCGACACGGTGATCGTGCCCGGGGTCGCCGACGTGCGCGCCGAGGTCTCCCCCGCCCTGGTCACGGCGCTGCGTACGGCCGCCGGGCGCGGCGCGCGCCTGGTCTCCATCTGCTCCGGCGCGTTCGCGCTGGCCGCCGCCGGGCTGCTGGACGGCCGGGCGGCCACCACGCACTGGCGCTACGCCGAGCTGCTGCGCGAGCGCCACCCGCTGGTCGAGGTGACGCCGGACGTGCTCTACGTGGACACCGGCCAGGTGGTCACCAGCGCGGGCAGCGCCGCCGGGCTGGACCTGTGCCTGCACCTGGTGCGCCGCGACCACGGCGCCCAGATCGCGAACACGGTGGCCCGGCGGCTGGTGCTGCCGCCGCACCGCGACGGCGGGCAGGCCCAGTTCATCGAGCTGCCCGTGCGCGACGTGGTGGACGACGACGGGGTGGCCCGCGCGATGGCGTGGGCGCTGGACCACCTCACCGAGCCGCTGACGGTCGACGCGCTGGCGGCACGGGCTCGGATGTCGCCGCGCAGCTTCCTGCGCCACTTCGCCCGGCACACCGGCACCAGCCCGATCCGGTGGCTCATCGCGCAGCGGGTCGCGGCCAGCCTGGCCCTGCTGGAGACCTCCGACTCCCCCGTGGAGCAGGTCGCCGCCGCGGTCGGGTTCGACTCGCCGGCCACCTTCCGGCACCACTTCAGCCGGTGCATGCGCACCTCGCCGTCGTCGTACCGGCGCACCTTCCGCGGCCGCGCCTGACTCAGAAGGGCGTGCGGGTCATCTCCACGGTGGACTGCAACCGGCGGGCCTCGGCCAGGTACGCGTCGGACAGGCCGAAGCGCTCGTCGCCGCGGTGCAACTCGCCGAGGCGGCGCGCGGTCTGCGCCTGAGCGCGCCGGTCGCCGATCCGCTCGAAGATCTCCAGCGCCTGGGTGAGCCGCCGCACCGCCACCTCGGGCGCCTCCAGCCCGGCCAGGTCGGTCAGGCAGTACGCCTCGCAGTGCGCGTCGCCGAGCACCGCGAACCGGTCCAGCGCCGCCACCAGGTCGGCGCGGGCGTGCGCCAGGTCACCGCTGCGCAGCCGGACCAGGCCCAGCTGGCGGGTCAGCAGCGCGGTCCGGTGCGCGTCGCCGATCTCCTCGGCGATCCGCAGCCCGGCGCTGAAGTCGCGGTACGCCTCCGCGAGGTCGCCGCGGGCCAGCCGCACCATGCCGAGCGCGCCGAGCGCGTAGGCCTCACCGTGCCGGTGCCCGAGCAGCCGGTACGCCTCCAGCGCCTGGCGGTGGCAGTCCAGCGCCTCGTCCAGCTCGCCGCGGATGCGGTGCCCGGTGCCCAGCCCGGCCAGCGCCGCGGCCTGCCCGCACAGGTTGCCCAGCCGCGCGAACAGCAGGCGGGCCCGGCTGAACGCCTCCGCGGCCTCCTCGTAGTGGTCGCGATACAGGTGCAGCTGACCGAGCCCGCGCAGGGTCACCGCCTCGCCGAGCAGGTTCCCGGCGGCCCGGCAGGCCGACAGCGCGGTGCGGTGGATCTGCTCCCACTCCGCGGTGTGCCCGCCCATGTCGCACCAGGGCACCATGGCGTGCGCCAGCTCCCAGGCCAGATCGGACAGCCCGTTCGCCGCGGCGGCCTCCACCGCGCCGAGCAGCGACTCCCGCTCCGCGGCGAACCAGCGCACCGGGTCGCGGGTCAGCTCCGCCGCCTCCGGCACCGGCCAGCGCGCCGCGACGGTGAGCCCCGGGCCGAACACCTGCGGCGGTAGCCCGCCCGCGGCGCGCTCGGCCAGGCTCAGGTAGCCGCTGAGCGCGCGGGTCAGCGCCGCGCCGATCGCCTCGCCCGGCAGGTCCGGGGCGAGCAGGCCGACCAGCACCGGCAGCCCGTACCGCGTCTGGCCCAGCTCGTCGGGGCCGGTCGGGCGCAGCAGGCGGGCCCGCTCCAGGGCGGCCAGCACCTCCGTCGCCTCCGGACGGCCGAGCAGCGCGGCGGGCACCCAGCACGGCGCCGAGGCCATCCCGAGCCGGGCCAGCCCGCGCAGCACCAGCGCGGCCGCCCCGTCCAGCCGGGTGCCCAGGGCCAGCGGGCCCTCCTCCTCGACGAGCAGCGTGCGGTGCAGCCGGCGCAGCGGCTCGCCCGGCTCCACGCCCAGCTCCTCGGTCAGCGTGCGGCGCGCGGCCGCGTACGTCGCCAGCGCCTCGGCTCGGTGGCCGGCGTCGCGCAGCGCGGTGACCAGCAGCAGCCACGCCTCCTCGCGCAGCGGCTCCTCGGCGACCAGCCGGCGCAGCTCGTCGACGGCGACGGCAGGCTGCCCGGCCTCGATGCGCAGCCGCGCCCGGCTCTGCCGCACCGCGCGGCGCCGCTCGACGAGCCGGTCGATCTCGCTGCGCCACAGCGGCGCGGGGGGCAGGTTCTCCAGCGGCTCGCCGCGCCACAGCGCCAGCGCCGCGTCCAGGCTCTGCGGATCGGTGCCGCGGGCGTGCTCCTCGAAGCGCAGCAGGTCCAGCTCGTCCGGCACCAGTTCGAGCCGGTAGCCGGGCGGCTGGCGGCGCAGCCGGTCGCCGAGGCAGGTGCGCAGGGCGCTGACGTACGTCTGCACGTTCGCCAGCGCGGAGCGGGGCGGGTCGTGCGGCCAGAGCACCTCGATCAGGTGGTCCACGGAGACGGTGCGGCCATGGTGCAGCGCCAGCGTCGCCAGCAGCTGGCGCGGTTTCACTCCGCCCACGTTCGCGGCGACGCCGCCGCGGGACAGCTCGAAGGAACCGAGGATGTGCAGTTCCAGCCGGTCCGACATTCGCCCAACCACCCGCGATCCGTGATCGATTGCCTGAGCCTACGCGTGCTCGGCCGATCGGACCAGAGCACTCGGCTGAACGGCTGTAGTGGTTCTGGAGAATCGTTGGAGAGCCTGTCGCGACGCTGTCCACACCCCACCGCCGGTGGCTCGTCCGACCGGCCCGCCTGACCGGCGGGCCGCCGAGGAGGCGATCCGGCGGGCACCAACGGGTTTCCTGTCCACCATCCACGGAAAGGAACCGGCCACATGCGACCCATCAGGCTCCTGTCCGGTGCCGCCGCGCTGATCCTCGGCATCGCGAGCTCCGTCCTGCTCGCCGCGCCGGCGCAGGCCGCGCCCGCGTTCCAGCTGCCCTTCCCCTGCGGCCAGACCTGGAACGGCAACAGCACCAACAGCAGCGCCCACGTCTCCTGGGAGATCGACTTCAATCGCGGCTCGACCGCGACGGCCGATCTGGGCGACACCGTGGTCGCGGCCGCGGCGGGCACCGTCGAGGTCTCCGCGCACCAGGGCTCCGTCAACGGCTACGGCAACCTGGTCGTCATCGACCACGGCGGCGGCTACTTCACCTACTACGCCCACCTCGACAGCCGGGCGGTGGTCGCCGGGCAGTCCGTGCTGCGCGGGCAGGCCATCGGCGCCCTGGGCAACACCAGCAAGCCGGGCAACGGCATCTCGCCCCACCTGCACTACGAGGTGCGCTACCCGGACCGCTCCCAGTCGCACATCATCAAGGCCGTCTTCAACGGCAGCACGTTCGGGTACGGCTCGGCCAACGTGACCAGCAACAACTGCGCCACGTCGTACGACCCGGCGGAGGTGTGCGGCGCCGGCTTCCAGATCATCGACTCGGTGAAGCTGGGCAGCGCGGGCACCGCGAACCTGCTGTGGAAGGGCTCGACCGGCCAGAACTGCACCGTGACCCTGAAGACGGCGAGCGTCGGCACGGCCACCGCCACCAGTTCCTTCCTGGAGCCGCAGGGAGCGAGCAGAACCACCGACTCCGGCAGCTACTCGTACTACGCCGGGCCCGTCGTCCGCACCGCCCCCAGCTGTGTCAAGTGGGGCGGCAGCGCCGGCGGCAACAGCTACACCTCCGCATTCGAACACTGCGCGTGACCCTCTCACCCCCGAGGAGACCCCCCATGCTCAAGCGCGTCCTGGGGCTGGCCACCGCCGCCCTGGCCATCGGCGCGGCGGTGCTGGTCGAGGCCACACCGGCCATGGCCGCCCCCACGTTCAAGGTCCCGTTCCCGTGCAACCAGGTCTGGTCCGGCCAGACCCGCACCAACCACAGCCCCGCCAACGCCATCGACTTCAACCGCACCGACGACCAGGGCGACCCCGTCGTGGCCAGCGCCCCCGGCACCGTCGACGTGGTCACCAACCTGGGCGACACCAGCTACGGCAAGTACGTCCGGATCAACCACGGCAGTGGCTACACCACGTACTACGCGCACCTGAACTCGTTCAACGTGTCCGTGGGCCAGACCGTCAAGTACGGCACCGTCATCGGGTACGTCGGCACCACCGGCGGCTCGACCGGCCCCCACCTGCACTACGAGCAGCGCTCCGGCGGCTCCGCCATCCAGATCAAGTTCAACGGCGTGACCGCCCTCTACTGGGGCACCAAGAACTACACCAGCGACAACGGCTGCGGCGGTGGGGCGGCGCAGGGCACCGTCAACACCGCGGGCTCGCCGCTGACCGTGCGCTCGGGCCCCGGCACCGGCTACGCCTCGGTCGGCACCGTCAACGACGGCGCCACCGTCTCGATCCAGTGCCAGACCACCGGCACCACGGTCACC
Organism: Catellatospora sp. NPDC049609; assembly: GCF_040675365.1. Taxonomy (NCBI): domain Bacteria; kingdom Bacillati; phylum Actinomycetota; class Actinomycetes; order Micromonosporales; family Micromonosporaceae; genus Catellatospora; species Catellatospora sp. NPDC049609. Next base: position 35,980 of record NZ_JBFAOU010000037.1, read on the forward strand.
GGCACGTACGGCACCAGCAACATCTGGGACCGGATCGGCTCCGGCCGCTTCATCTCGGACGCCTACGTCTACACCGGATACGACGGCTTCATCCCCGGCGTCCCCCGCTGCTAGGCAAGGAAGGGCACCTTCTTAACGCTATACGGGGTAGACCCGCATCCGCACGTTTGTGCGGATGCGGGTCTACCGTCGCGGTGGCGGTGTCGATTACGGCTGTTTGATCTTGTTTGGCGATGGCGGCCGCTGCGGTGGGGCCGTCTCCGGCGAGTGTGATCTTGATGGTGGCGGCGGTGCGGCTGGTCATGATCACTTGGAGTCGGAGTGCTTCGTAGAGCTGTCTCTGCACCTCGGTCGGCAGCTCGGCCAGGTTGACGGCGGTGGTGGTGGGGATGGCGTCCAGCAGAGTGGTGTCCTGTGCCGGGCTGTCCAGGATCTTGGCCTGTAGGCCGGTGATGCGTTCGGCGACGTCGAGTCGTTCGGTTTCGAGTTCGCGGTGGCGGGTGCGGATCTGCTGTCGCCAGGTGCGGTCGTCGGGGTCGGCTTGTTCGAGGTCGATGGTCAGGTTCTTCTGGCGCCGTTCGATGTCGGTGAGGTGACGTCGGGCGGCTTCGATCGCGGCCTGCTGTTTGGCGTGTTCGGCAGCTGGTGCGGCGGCGATCTGGTCGGCGAGCAGTTGGGCGCGTTCGGGGCTGAACACGCGGCGGGTGATGGCGTCGTTGACGGCTTGCAGGATGGATTCCTCCCTGATGTAGACGGTGCCGGGGTGTGCTGGGGCGCGGTCGGTGAGCTGGTCGTCGCTGTTGCGGGGTCCGCGGCAGGTGAGGTAGCGGCGGCCGTTGTTGTCTTTGCCGACCATGCGCCGGTGGCATTCGGGGCAGCGGACGTAGCCGCGCAGGCTGTAGGTGGTCTTGGTCGCGGGGTGGCTGTTGGGCTGGTTGCCGCTGCGGGATCCGCTGCGGCCGAGGTCGATCATCTGGGCCTGCCGGTAGGTGTGCAGGTCGATCAGCGGTTCGTGGGTGATGGTGGGCGACCAGATCCACTCGGAGGGGCGGACCGGGCGCTTGCGCTTCTTGCGGCGCACGGTGACGCCTTCGCGGTAGGTGGAGCGATTCCACACCATGTGGCCGGTGTACTTGGGGTTGGCGAGCATGTCGCGCACGACCGGCCACCGCCAGCGCCGCTCGCCGTGCTCGCGGGTGGGGATGGGTGGCGGGTAGCGGTCGGGGTCGGCGTTGAACAGGTCGGCGATCTCCCGGTAGGTCTTGGCGTCGTTCACGCGCAGCATGAACATCTCGGTGATCACCTCGCCGCGTTGCGGGTCGGCCACCAGGCGGGTCTTGGTCGCTCCTTGAGCGGCCCGCGCGGCGGCGGGGTGGCGTTCGCGGGCGGGCAGGTAGCCGTAGGGTGCGCGGCCGATGTTGTACCCGGCTTTGGTGTGTTCAGCGGTGCCCTCCCAGGCCAGTTCCATGGTCTGGATCGCGAACATCTCGCCGAAGGCCTGCTTGACCCGCCGGATCAGGATCTTGGTGGCCTTGCGGCCGGACTTGCTCTCGCCCTCGTCGACGGCGATGAGTTCGACACCGAACTGCTGCAGTTCGTGCTCGATCTTGGTGTTGTAGTACACGACGCGGGCCAGCCGCTCGGCGCTTTCGCAGATGACCAGGTCGAAGGCGCGGTCCTTGCGGCCGGCTTCCTGGAGCATCTCGTGCATGCCGCCGTCGCGCTGGTGCGGGACGTTGAAGCGGGCCAGTAGTTCGTCGGTGCCCTCGCCTCGGTCGTCGAACTCCATGCGACCGGACTCCACGTCGATGAAGATCCGGGTGATCACCATCAGCGGCAGGATCCGCTTCTTGCAGTTCTCGAACTGCCGGTTGATCGACCCGGCGACATCCTGCAGCTCGCTGGCGGACACCCGGAACAGCAGTGCGACGTTGAGAACCTGGCCTGGCACCAGGGGCGAGATGCTGGTCCAGGGCGTGGGGTGGGAGTCTGGGCGCGGACCGAAGACTTCCGGGCCCAGGGGTGGGCGCTCTTCTTCTGGCTGGCTGTTCATGCCAGCACCTCCTTGATCATCTGATGTGCGGTGGGATGGTTCGCCGGTCGAGGCGACCTCGGTGGGTGCCTCGACCGGCGCTGGGTCAGTGCCGTTGCCGACGGCCGCGCTGGCGGCGGGCCGAGCCGCCCATCTGCCGGTGGTCGTGTCGGCCGGACTCGTCGTCGAGGTGGATCTTGTCGGCGAATCCGTTCAGCACGGACGCGGGCAGACGCTCGCGGGCCTGCCCGGACGCTGCCGGGGTGGCCGGGTCGTCGGGAGGGCGACCCGCCCGGGTCAGGACGACCGCCGCGAGGGGCGGTCGTTGAGCGGTGGACGGGTTTTCGTGCGGGGTCGGCCGGGAACCGGTGTCGGCGGTGGGCCGGGGGCTCAGTTCTCGGCGGTGTTGCGGCTGGCTAGCCATGCCAGCACCTCCTTGATCGCCAGGGTTTGTTCGTGTTGAAGGCGGGCTGCTCGCGGGCCGGTGACCGTGGTGATCTCGACGGTGGCCTCGATCGGCTCGGGCCGGCGCTGGGTCTTGTCGCGGCGCGGGCAGCGCTGTGGGCTGGCCGGGCCGGGTTCTGGGGTGGTGATGTCAGCCTCCACATGCCGGTGGGATAGGTCGGGCGTGTGCGGTTGCTGCGCATCCGGTTCCTCCTCGTGATCGGGGTGCCGTGCCGCCTTTCGCGGGCGGTGGTCTGGTGGTGAACGGGAAATAGGGCCGGTGTCGCACCGGCGGTACGCGGGGTCGGGGCCGCCATGGCCCCACCGCGCGGTCCATTGACGCTCTGCTTGCCGACGTGTTCAAGCCCGGCGCGGGTGCGGCAGGCCAGCCGTCGTATCGCAGCTCGTGGATATTGCGGCGTCGGTCGGAATGGGGCCGACCTGGTCGGCGGTCGGCGACGGGCGGGTGGTCGTGGGCGCGCGGCATCGGCCCGGTTCGCGGGCGTGCGTGTCGCGGCGGCGACGGTCCGGGCCGGTGGCGGCCTGGGCTGGTGGTGCTGCCCGTCGTGGGCGGATCGTGCGTGGTGGTGCCACGCGGCCCGCTGCCGACCCTCGGGTGGGCGGCGGGCTCGTGGACCTGCACGGTTGCGCTCGTGTCGGTGGTGCTGCCCGGTCCGGGCGGGTGTTCCGTTGTGGTGGCCGGTGCTCCGCTCAGATCACCCGCTGGGGGTCCCTGTCGGGCCTGCGCACCCGGAACTCCCGCGCATTGCGGGATGGTGCCGGTGGGCTTGACAATTCAAGTGCCTCCACCATGGCTCGGCCCGCTGACAGCGCAAGATCGCCGAAAGCGCGCTGAGCTGCACTGTCAGCGAATCGCCGATTTTTGTCAGCGAATTTGTTCAAGATTCTTTCGCTGGCGGGGTGACGCCCGGCACAATCGCGCGATGACAGTTCGCCTCGTAGCGGCCCTGGTGGCGGTGCTGGCGGTTTCGGGGTGCTCGGCCGAGCCTGACCCCAACGCCGTGGCCGCCGCCAAGTGCCACCTGCCGCTGAGCCAGCACCTTGGGCTGACGGCCGAGCAGCGGCTGTCCACGGGCCAGGTCGCGGTGAGAGACCTGGGCGAGGGCCGCCGGGAGGTATCCGGTCCGTTCTCGGTCACGCCCGGTGGCAGGGTCGGCGGCTTCGTATGCGTCGTGGCCCCCGACGCCGGCGACAAGCTCCGCGGCCTGCGCGTGGAGTCCCTGCGCGTCGAATAGCGCCTCGCGGATACGACCTCCGTGCCCATATCTGCGCTGCGGGAGCCACGGCTTGGGTCGTGGCGATGTGCGACCGTCGCGGCTGATCAGCGCGGTCGGTAACCACTCCGGTCGTAACCTCCATTCCTTTCCAGCCCCCGGGGAGAACTCCCGATAGGGAGTCTGACTTCCACCGGCGGCCCTTGAACGCCTGTCAGTGCAGGCAGGTGGGCGTTGACGACCGCGACCCTGGTCGATCTTGGGCGACGGCTGCCCGACGACCAGCCCGACAGCAGACCGACATGCGAACGACAGCGAAGGACTCCGATACACGGTTGCTGTGGGTGAGGTTCCCCGGCGGTACCGCCGCCAGGGAACCTCCATCCTCAGTGGGCTGACTCTGGCTCGGCGGCAGCGCGGTCGTGGCGGCGGTCGCGGGCGCGTGCGAACGGCCGGTCGGCGACCGTGGCCGCGCCGCGGGCCGGGTCGTAGGCGGCGCAGCCCGCGTTACGGTCCTTGGCGTCGTGCATCGCGAGGTCGGCCTGGTGCGGCAGCAGCGACAGGTCCATGCCGGGCCGGTGTTCGGCCACGCCGATCGACATGGACAGGGTCAGGGTGGTGCCGTCGGGTAGCGGCATCGGCGTGGAGGCGATGAGGTGGCGCAGGTGCTCGGCGTTGACGAGGCTGTCGTCGAGGCTCGCGGGCCAGGCGAAGACGAACTCGTCGCCGTGCAGCCGCCACACGGCAGTGCCGGGTGCCAGGGTGCGGAGTACGGCGGCGATGTGGCGCAGTGCGCGGTCGCCGGTGGCGTGGCCGTGGTCGTGGTTGAGCTGCTTGAACCGGTCGAGGTCGGCGAAGGCGACGCACACCGGCCTCCTGCTGCCGAGCATCGCGGCGATACGGGTCTCGGCGTCGGCGCGGTTGGGCAGGCCGGTGAGAGCGTCGAGGTGACGCGCCCGCCACAACTGCTCATCACGCTGGCGCAGCCTGCCGACCAGCGCCTTGCGCTGGCGCCGTCCGGCGGCCCAGCCGCCGAGAACCGCGAGCGTCAGCAGGCCGAGCAGGGTCGTGGTGTGGCACATTCGGAGTGCTCCTCTTCGTCAGGAGCGCCGAAGGCGGCAGGGCTGGCAGGCTTGCTGCCGCCTTCGGGCTACACGGGTCGAGCCGACGGCCAGTGGCCGTCGGCGTCATGGGCGCTCGGACGGCCGCCGAGGTCAAGTGGTCGACGGCCGGCAAGTGCCGCAGCCGGGCTGACGTGGGCTCCTGCTACCTGCGTTTGCGCCGCTCCAGCACCACCGGGGCGTACTGCCACGTCGCCAAAGCGTGGTCGTAGAGCGCGCGCAGTTCGATGAGCCGGTGCAGGCCACGCCGGCCTGGGATCGACCAGATCCGGTCGGCGGGGGTGTCTACGGGACTGAGCCGGTCGGCGGCGACGGTCGCCACCGGCACGGGCGTGTGCAGGTCGCCGATCCGCTCGTGCAGGGCCGCCTCCCGGCGGGCGGAGTGTAGCCGGAACAGCAGCGGCCAGGGCGGGGCTTCGCTATAGGTGATCGCCTCCTGATATCTCTCGATCTTGCCGGTGAGCACCGACAACTGCTCGGTGCCGGTGTCGTACTCGAACAGCAGCGCCACGAACGTGTCCTGTTCGCTCCACTCGGCGTAGCCGTCGGGCTGCAGGTACACGCGCGCGGACCGGCCGGGCTCGGGGTCCCAGCGCAGCAGCCGCGCGGGCGGGTTACGGCGGGCGTGCCCGGCCAGGTCGGTGAAGAAGCCGTTGACTCCGGCGGTGTGGGCGTGGTTGCGGCTGGTGGCCAGCCGGTGGCGGCGCGCGGCGGTCTCGGCGGGCCGTGGCGGTTTTAGGCCGTAGGACGCGGCCACCAGCAGCGCACCGGGATGCGCAAGGACGTAGGACCACGGGTAGGTGCCTCCGTCGGGGCGGTGCGGCCGGAACCGGTCGATCACCTTCATCTGCATCAGCTCCAGCAGCCGATGCTGGGCGGTGCGCGGCGACGGGAACAGCGCCGTGGTGACCTGCGGGGTGGTCAGCACCCCGTGGTCGAACAGCCAGCACAGCAGCGTCCAGTCCCGGTCGGTCAGCCGGGACTGCACCCGCAGGACGATGTCATCGCTAGTTTTCATACGGCACCCCGCCCAGGGGAGAACCCACCTGGGTTATCGGGCTCATCCGGCCCGACCCGTGAAGTGGGCAAACGCTGCGGCGTCGCGCATGTCAGTGGGTACGGCTGCGGGTTCGTCTCAAGACGAGCCCACACCCGAGGCCGTACCCGAACGCCCCGGCGGCGATCCCGCCGCGACGGCTCGGCCACGCTGTCAGTGATCACCGACCGGTGAGCGGTATCGCACGGCGGCGTAAGCGCGCCGGAAAGGAAGGTTGCTGCTGCCGCGGCGGTGGTCATCGGTATCGTGGTCATGTCGTTGCTCCCTGTCTTCGAAGAAGATGTGGACCTGCCCCCGCCCGGTCGGGCCGAGGGGTTGGGTCGCCTGTGTGCAACGCCGGGCCGGTGCCGACGGGGCGTGTGATCAGCGGTGCTGCGGCCTAGAGCACAGGCGCTGTCAGGAAATCGAGCGATTCGGACAGTGGACTGCTGGCGCTGTCAGCGCTACTCTCCGCCCAGCCCGGCGAGGGCTACGAGACGGCGTCCTCCAGGTTGGACGGCGCTCCGCTGGCGGTGGTACCTCGTACGTGGCGCATGAGGTCGTTGGCGGTGGCGTTGGACAAGGCATGACCCTGGGCGCGCAGCCGCCGGGCCACGCTCGCCCGCGACACCGCCTCGCCCGCTGCCGTCAACTCTCGCGCCGCCGCCAGCGCGGATGGCAGCAGCGCGGCCACCTCCGGGTCGATGTCCGGGCCTGCGGGACTGGTCCCGGACCGGTCCGCCACCCCACCGGGCTCGTGCCCGGAAGCGGGTGGTGTGCCGTCGGCGCGGCCCATCGCGATCTTCACCATGGCCAGGAACCCCACCGCCGGGAGCATCGCGGCCAGCCACCCGATGACCGACCGCTCGGCCTCCACGACCTGCGCCGCCAGCGACAGCAACACCGCCACCACCAGCACCGACGCCGGGAAGAACACGCCCAGTCCGAGTCGTTTGCGCCGCCGCAGCTCCAGTCCCGACGCCACGGACATCAGCTCCAAGATGACCGCATCCGCCCAGGCCAGCCAGCCTGGCTGGCCGTGCTCCTCGGCGACATCGTGAACGTGGGTGAACGACGCCGCCGCAGCGGCCAACCCGATCGCCAGCATGATCAGGATCTGAACCCGGTCCTCTGTTCGGTGTCCGACCACGGTCCGCGCGGTCCGGGCGTCCTGGCCTGCTGGGGACGGGGCCCCGGCCGGGTCGCGCACACGGGACAACGGAACAGGTTGTTGCAAGGTCATCACTGCCTCCAGAAGAGAAGAAGAGCCAGCCCGCACCGAGAACCGGTGCGGGCTGGCCACGAACACGCTCTGCGCATCCCGAAGCCCGAGGCGCGCAGCACTTCTACCTATGGGACAGGCGCGGCCTGCCCCCGGATTCGACCGCCTGTGACGCACGGCACAGGATGTCCGTTCACGGGTTGGGCTTCGGACGTCAGGCAGATGACGTCTGATCTGGACGCGGGCAACAAACGGGCTACGCGCACACCGTCCAGCGGGCATGATCAGTCGATGAAGTCGCTCACCGGGACCTGATGTACGTCGCGGCGACCTACCAGCGCTCCCATCCCTCCTACGCCGACGACCGATCGGCGTGGCTGGCCTGGACGCCGCCGCGCGGCACCGACGCCACCGCGGGGGCTCCGTGGCCATCGCTGAGTTCTGTGCCGCGACCGGCGCTGGACACGGCTGGGCGCGCTCGTGGCGGCGGACCTGCCGGGAGCGACTGAGCTGACCGACCGTGGCGGATCCCAAACGGCGGTGGTGGCGGCAGCCGCACCGGCGATCAACGAACATGAGCGCGACTCGGCATGTCGGCTAGGTCAACGCCGAAGGCGGGGCCAGAATCGAGCAGATGACTGCGGTAGATCCCGTATTCGTCCGAGACGGACCCCTGCTGGACTGGTTCGGCAACGTCTTCGACGCACTGACCTGGATCATCCCGGTAGGCAGCCTCGGCGGCGGCCTGCCGCACACCTCCATGACGCCGATACGGCTCAGCGGACATCTCCTCGACCCAGCCACCACCCTCGACGAGGTCGACCGAATCTGGGCGCGCGTCGTACTGAGCTCCCGCGATCCCGCGACAGGCCCGCGGATGCGGCTGGTCGCGCTAGGACTGGCCCTACCGGGGCTGATGGGATGGCGCGCGAAGGTCAGGCCGTACGACCCCGTTCAGCGCGCCGACCTCGACGCCGACCTGGCCCACGGCTTCCTGCGGCGCCTGGCCGTCATCGACCCGACCGCCACGAACCTTCCCGGCAGGCTCCTCGACACCGCCACGGCCGCCGCCGGCCGCCGCCTCACCGTCCACCTGACGCGACCCACCCCGACCGAATCCGTGCAGCTGTCCGCTCCACTACCCGACCAGTCAGATGCCCCGCGCCAGGCCCTTTACGAGGCGGCCGAGCAGATGCGCGCCAGCGGCAACCGCCTGGCCGCAACGGATGTCGAACTGATCGCCGCGACCCGCCTCGACGGACACCGACTGGCCGATGCAGCCCGCGCCCTGGGCATCGCTGTCCCGGCCGCCTACAAACGCCGACAGCGCGCCGAAGCCCGCCTCGCCGCCCACCTCACCGACGTGAACGCCACGGCCCGTCCGGAGGCGGCGGCGGCGACAGCGACTCGTCCACCGGCGGCAATCCCCGCCCAGCGCGCACCAGAGCCGACACCAGCGCCTTCAGCTCCATCTGCCAGCTGAAGTCCAGATCGACCCGCAGCACGGCCGCAGTCCCGTCGATGAGCAGCAACACCGGCCCGCCCGAGCGCGCGACCACCGACCACGACGGGCCGTGCGCCAGCACGACCACACCCGCGACACCATTGCTGACCTGAACATGATCGGTCAAAGGGCGCGAGTGGGCGAGGTCGAACGCGTCAGTGATCACGTCGGCGGCACCCGGCCGCCTGTCGATGTCGACCGCGACCGACTCCAGCCGTCCGCGTGCGCCCTGATCCCACAACGCCGCGCTGCATTGCGTCATCTCCGTGGCCAATGCGCTGCCCAGCGCCTCCCGCCGCGCCCGGTCCATCACCGCGCCCGGTCGCTCCGCCTGCCCACCTGCCATGCTCACAGCTTCCCATCGCTCGGCCCGCAAGCCCAAGTCTTGCTGCGGTGCGCCTGCCGACCGGCTGTGCCCAACCCGATCTCAGCAGGCCGATCCCAGGCCAGCAGTCAGAGCTGCTGCTGCGACAACCACCGGCTCGGAGAGCTGTCGCAGGTTAGCAGATCGCGAACCACTTGATCTTCCTGTAGTTACGAGCGTCCATGGACGTCCCCCTCACGTCCATGGAGGCCACCGCGATGCCCAGGCAATCAGACCAGACCTACCGCGACGCCGAGTACGTGCTCGGCCAGCACCGGCCCGTCGACGATGGGCGGCGATGCGACCAGAAACGATGCGCACACGAGGCATGGCCGTGCACGGCGACCGTGACCGCCCGCCGGGTCATGGCCGCATACGGCGGCCCGCCCTTCCCCGCCGGGTCGTCAGCCGCGCACGGGGACACCGCACGGGTATGGCTGCTGACCTCGGCCGCCTACGACGTGCCGCCGACCGCACCGCTGGTAGCCGACATGGGCGACGTGATGGAGCTGATGCACCGCATGGGCGCCGTGTCGGTCGCGCAGGTCGCCGTCCGGCTCGGCCGACCACGTCCGATCATCGCCCTGATCCTCCGCGCGTTGACCGCCTGTGGCTGGGCCACCAACACGGCCACTATCTGAGCCGAATACTGCCGTGCAGGTACCACTTGAGCCGGATGTTCACGATGCGGCGAACGCCGCCAGCGCCGGATGCTCGTCGGGCAGACAATGCCGGCGCAGGAGGTGGCCCGCGCCCCGATGGCCGCCCTCAAGCGCCTGGGGGTGGGCCACGAGGAACTCCACCAGGCACCGCTGCGCGGGGGTCAGCTCAGCGAACGGCACCGGCCCATCCGGCTCGCCATCTGGATAGGCGAGGTTGAACGGGTTCACCAGCCGGTTGTGCCACATGGCACCCTCATTCCAACGTTCCTCCAGCGCCGCCGCGACCCGCACCCGCCGCATCTGCGCAGCCATCACCACATCGACGGCGTCGAGCAACGCCAGGGACCAGTCGGCCCGGCTCCACCGCCACGCCAGCCAGTGGTCCTCGTCATCGTCAGCAGACTCGCCGAGCACCTGCAGTACAGCCTTCGCGGCGTCCGGCGTATCCGGTCCGGTGGTCAGCGCCCACGTTCCCGCAGCGGCCCAGCGCAGATCCTCGTCGCTGTCGTGGATCAGCCGCCCCAGCAGGTCCGACAGCAGGCGCGGGTCGCGCCCCGCCATGCCTGCCGCGAGAAGCGCTGTCGCCCGTACTCCCGGTCCCTGGGCCTCGTCGGCCGCGACTGCGGCCAGCGCGGGCACGGTCAACACTGCCTGCTCAGGAAACCAGGCCAGCGCGTGAGCCACCGCGCCCACCAGCTCGTCGTCGGCGTCGTCGAGCAGCGTGATCAGCTGGGGCACCGCGTCCCGCACCGCCTCGTACACCCGCAACTCATCCAGGCTGGTCGCGATCGTTCGCTCGACCTCGTGCGGCGGCTCCCTATGTTCGATGTCCTGCACCCACCACACGTAGCGAGCGCTCACCTCGGCCCGCCACTCGGCGCCGAACCCGCCCACAGCCGAGCGCAGCTCCTCCCCAGGGAACGGGCTCACCATGTACTCGTACTGATAACCGACCGCCAGATCGGCCAGCAGCCCGACGATCTCGGCCCGGTCCGGGACGGACGGCTCCAGCGTCAGCTCCACCAGGAACGGCACCGCATAGGCGCTGGCCTCGAAACGGGTGCCCTGATGGAAGATGTTGCCGTAGAGCTCGTACCGGGCCTGACCTCGCGTTTCCGCATCGGCCGAAGCCAGCAACCTGATCAACACCGGCACATCGGCGGCGGCACCATAAGCGTGCGTCAGCTTGTCCCAGGCCACATCGTCCAAGGTCTCCAACATGAGCGGCATCATGCATGATCGGCCCGACACCTGCTATCCCACCGCACGCCGCTCGGCATGAACACGGCCACCTGAACCGGACCCAGCACCTGCTGCCCCGCTGACGCGGTGCGGCAGCTCTCGTCTCATGTTCGATCGGTGCTGTCGAGCAGGCGGCCGAGGACTGCAGCGCTTGTCGAAAGGGCCGATGTGAGGGCAACGTACAGCGCCGACGGAATGGATCCCCGGCCAAGCTCGCTGGCATCCAGCGCTGCTACGAGGTCGCGGGCCTGATCCGGTCGCAGCCGGGAAACGCAACCGTCGTGGGCCATCACGTCGCGGATCGTGATCACGTCCCGGTCGGCCATCGCGTGCTCGATCAGACCAAGTGCGACTGCTCGGGCGTCCCTGTGATCGACACCCCCGGCGGCGTCGATCATGCAAAGGCCGAGCCGGGTATGGAATGGCGCCGTTGCCGGTGTCCGCACGACCTCCTTGTACAGGCCGAACATCGTGTCGACGTGTTCACTGGCCGGAGTGCTTCCACTCGTGCAGAGCACGCGCAGGCACGCGGTGACCGCCGCCTGCCAGGGCTCGCCGGGCAAGGTCGTGTCGATGAGCGTGACGGCGGCGGGAACATCGCCTCCGGTTGCTTGGGCGATGACGGCTGTCTGTCGCCCGTCGAGCATGAGGTCGCCGACGCCCCTGTGGAGCAGCACATGCCGGTGTGCGCCCTGCCATCGTCCGAGGCTGGTCAGGGCTCGGGTGCCGTCGGACAGGTGCACGCTCCACAGCCACTGTCGCAGTTGGCGGTGGTCGGCGTCGGTGGCGGTAAGGTCGCCTGGAACATCGATGCCGTCGATGACCGCGCTGGTGCGCGAGGCGACGGCACGGTAGAGGCTGTCCAGCAGCCGGAATGCTTGTTCCCCGTTGCCGCCGCGGATGTGCAGGCGGGCGAGGTTGACCAGTGGCTCGAGGGCGTGCCGCGCCACCTGCGCGCCCCGCGGGAGGGCGCGCAGGTGGAGGGCTGCGTGGTCGTGGCACCACTGGCGGGCCAGGTCGGGCAGCCCGCAATCGGATGCGATGAGGGCGGCCAGGTTGAACACCGACGACGCCCCAGCCAGGTCATTATCTCGGTCGGCCGCCTCAGCGCGGGCACTCAGGTCGGCGACGCGTACGGGCAGCGGGCCGCTGGTCGGCCTTGGCCGGGCTACGAGGGGGAAGCGGCGCACGGCCGGACCAGTGGCGTCCACGGTCATTCCCAGATGACGACGATGGGGTTCTGCGGGCGGTGTAGGACGAAGCGGCCTGCTGCCGGCTCGGCGTCGGCGGCAGCGTCGGGGATCTCGAACCGGACCGTCTTGGCGCGGTACTGCTCGTCCCAGACGCGGACCTGCTCGGCGACGTCGCTGGCCAGCGCTTCACCGGCCGGTCCGTGGCCGATGGCGCCGACCTCGTAGCGCCGGCCGCCATCGGATTCGGGCGTGGCGGGACGGACGGTGAGGTAGGCGAGGTCCGTGCCGCGGGTGGTCGCCATCGAGCCCCACGGGAACATCGGCGTGACCGTGCCACGTTCGGTGGCAGACGGCCGCACGTTCATCCGCATGATGGCGTTGGGAAGGGTGCAGGCCAGCCACAGGTCCATCCACTCGTACGGGACCATCGGCGGGAATGTCACGCTCGTCCACACCTCACGACGCGGCATGCCCAGCACGCCGGTGAGCGCGGATGCGTCGACGTCCTGGTCCTTGTGGATCTGCAGCGTGACGTCCTCGGCGAGGGCGACGGTTCGGCGTGCGTCGTCGCCGATGCCGCGCAGGGGCATGAACACGGCCAGCTCGCTGCCGTGGCTGGTCCACCGGTCGGCGTTCCGCTCGAAGGCGATGCTGCGCGATGCCGCCCCGGCCAGCCGTAGCGGCACCACCATCCGCCCGTTCGGTGCGAGCTGGTCCAGCCAGGCGCCGGGGATCTCCCAGGCACCGACGGTGGCGATGATCCGGTCGTACGGCGCGCCTGCCTCGTGTCCGAGCGCCCCGTCGCCGAGTATGACCTCGACGTTGCCAGCTTCGGCCGCGGCCAGGTGCTCGCGGGCGGCTTCGACGAGGTCGGTGTCGACATCGATCGTGGTGACGTGCCCGCTGTCTCCGGCGAGGGTGCCCATGAGCGCGGCGTTGTAACCGGTGCCCGCACCGATCTCCAGGATGCGGTGGCCCGGCCGGATGTCGAGCTGGTGCAGCATCATGGCGACGATGCCCGGCTCGGATGCCGCGCTGATCTGCGCGCCGTCCTGGGCGGTCTTGGTGTACACGGAGTTGTCGCCGTAGGCCTGTTCCAGCGGGAAGCCCGGCACGAACAGGTGCCGGGAAACGCCCTGGAACGCCGCCTCGATCTCGGGGCTGCGGAGCGCTCCGCGCTGGCGCAGGCGCTCGACGAGCGCGTCGCGAGCCTGACGCGGGCTCTTCGTGTCGGCGTGCGGATCGCTCATCGCGGTCATGGTCCGTCCTTCATGTCTCGTGGGTTCGGCCGGCTCGCCGTCGGCGAACACGGTGTTCAACGCCAGCGTGGCGAGGTTGGCCTGGTCGGCCAGTGGTAGCCCCGCCCGGTTGGCGTGGAAGATGAGGTGGTGGGCGAGCACAGCGCGCAACCCGCGCTGGAGCCTGCCGTGCCGGGCGTGGTGGGCCAGTGCCTGCCCGGCGGCCTCGAACGCGTTGACCCATTCCTCGTGACCGGCCAGCGCGCCGCCGGGCGCACAGAGGGCGCGTGCGTCAGTCGTCATGAGCTCGCGCATCGACCTGATGAGCCGCGCTCGCCCCGCCCCCTCCGGCGGCAGTGAGGTGTAGACGTCGGATCGTTCTTGGGCGAATCGGGCCCATACGTCGCCCTGCTCGTACCAGTCGAGCCCGGCGGCGCGGAGCATAGCGGTGCAGAGCAGAACGGTGGTCTCCCGGCGGCCGAGCCCATCGCCGCCTGCTTGGTGGAGCAGGTGTCGGCTGTCGTGGTGGAACAGGGTGTGCGCGATGTCCATGCCTTCTGGACCGCCGAAGGCCGCCGTCTCCGGCTCGTAGATGCCGCTTCTCCAGCCGATGATCAGGCCGTCGGCGGTCAGCGCGTCCAGCAGGTCGCCGATGATGCTGGTACCTGGATCGGCAGGCATGTAGCGCAGCTTGAACGGGTTCTTCCGCAGGAACCACCAGGTGTGCAGGTGCCCGTCGGATTGCGCGGATCTCAGAGCTGGCGCGAGGTGCTCGATCGCAACGGCATCGGCGCTGGCGCGGTCGGTGAACTCGATGTTGTGCTGTCGCCAGGTCGTGTGCATCAGGCGTCTTCTCCTCGAGCGTTGGTGGCGGCGGTGATGAGCAGGCAGGTGTCCCAGCCGGAGCGGGGCGTCATCCCGGAGGCCGCCAGGCACGCGAGTGCGACGCCCGCAGCACCGTCGAGCAGTCCTGGCCCGGCTCCGGAGTGCAGGAGCGGGGCCGCGCGAGCGTCGGGCATGCTGTCAGAGGGCAGAACGGCGTCGTCGAGCAGCTTGGCTACGAGGGCTTCCAGGCGGGTGGTGGAGGCGGGTGCCGCGTCGGCGGCGATCTGGGTCGCCACATGTGCGATCCCGGCGTATCCGTGGCACAGCCCTGGATCGCTGATCGTGTCACGCTGTCTGGGGTCGGTGAGCGCGTGGACGAGTGCGGTCTCAGCCTGGAGCGCTCGACCGAGGTCGCCGGTTGCGCGGGCAGCGAGCTGCAGCGCGCGGCCGACTCCGGCGGTGCCGTAGCACCACGAGGGCCGCTGCTGTTCGGGCAGGTGCATCGGCCCGGTGCGGAGCTCGGCCCTGGACGCCCAGTAGGGCCAGATCGTGTGACCAGTGGCGGTGTCGGCACGAATGCGGTCGTACCAGCCGACGACACGGCCGATCGCATCGCGCTGGTTGTCGACGACGACGCCTTCCAGCGCGGCGAGCGACAGAAGGGCGAGCGGGCCGGCGATGCCATGCGCGAGTCCAGCGTTGGCGTGCCCGCCACGCATACGCTGCTCGGCGCGGCCCGACGGCCCATCCGGCGTCCACCAGCCCGGGAGGGTCTCGCCGTCGACAGTGACAGGCTCGGTCAGCCGGACCAGGTACTCCAGCAGCGAGCGGATCGTGCGGCCGTCCGGGTCGTGGCGAAGCAGGTGAGACCCGACGCCGGTCAGACCGCGGACGACGTCGAACTCCGCCAGCCTGGCTGGTCGGCCGGCATCGATACGGGCATGGGCGATCTCGACCCGACGCCGGGCGTCAGCTGTGACCGTCTCGTTCAGGCGGGTGAGTACGCGCTCGTACGCGCCGGGCCGTACGGTCGCGGCGCAGGCGAGCGTGTGTGCGATTGCGGGGGCACCGTGGAACAGGTGGCTGTCGAAGCCGCTGGTGACCTCCCCGGAGGTGGCGCAGAGCAGCCAGTCGTGGGCGCGCTGCCAAGGACGCAGCCCGGTTGCCGCCACCTCGATGTGCAGCAGTGCGACCGCGGGAGCGCCGAGTGACAGCGACTGCACCCGCCACGGCTGAGCGGTGAGCATGTCGCCGAGCGCCGCCGGGGAAGCGAGCTGGTCGGCGATGGCCAGGGCGAGACGGGCGACGGGGTGGTTCATGATCGGCCAGCCGTGGCGCGGGCGGTCCAGGCCAGGGCTGCGGATCGGGCGAGGTACAGGCAGATCGCTTCGTCGTCGAAGTCGACGCCGACGGCCCGGATGAAGTGTGCGTGCGCGAGCGAGCCGAGCACGTCGTCCGGGTCGACACCCTCGGTGTGCGGGCCAGGCAGGTGCCTGCGGTAGGCGGCGAGCGCCTGGGCGCGTGCCTGCCAGGCATCGACGATGGCGGTGCCGCCCGGCGCGGCCCGCAGGGTGGCCCAGTCGCTGCGCGGGTCGGCGATGCGGACGGCTTCGGCGAAGACCGCGCGGTCGACAGGACCCGGAGCTGCGGCGGGGATGTGGTCGATCAGCCACTTCATGCCGGCCTCGGTGCTGCCGGTGAAACCGACCGCGATCGCCGCGGTGTGCGCGGCGACCAGCGCCTGCTGGTGCGGATGCTCGTACTGGCGCAGCTGGGTCACCACCGTCGCCGAGTCGGCACGGAACACTGCCTCGGCGGCATCCATCGCGGCTTCGGATCCCCAGCGGCCGGTCTCCGGGTAGGAGGTGGCGTACTGCACCTCACGAAGCAGACCTGCCCTGCGGAGCTGGTCTGCCCAGGCGCTGACGATCTGCGCCGTGGGACCGAACGCGTCGACGTGCGGAAGCGCGATACGCAGACGCAGGTGCTGGTCGGGATCACGGAACCGCAGGAACCACCACGGCGGCACGGTCTCCCATCGGGCGAGCAGGCGCGGCAGGTGCTCGGCGAGCAGTTCGTCCTGGCGGTCGCGGTCGCCATACAGCTTGGCCAGCATCACCAGCGATGCGCCAGGCGTCTTGCCCTGGTCGCGGCCGATGAGACGGGCCGGGGTGGGCTTGGGTAGGCGCGGCCACGCCGGGGCGACGGTGGCCTTGAGCGGCACGATCACCTCGTGTGGCCGGCCTTCGCACCAGCCCGTCGAGTCCCCGTCCGGGGCCTCAAGCAGCACGGCGTGCGGGTGCCTGCCGAGATGCGTGCGCAGCAGCACACGGTGTGCGGTCTCAGCAAGGTCGAGGGGCAGCCGCTGGTCGCCTTCCGCCAGGTACACGCGGCGCGGCAACCTGCGGTGGTTGCTCCAGGCGGCGAAGGCGTCATCCCACGAAGACCAGGGTCGTTCGCGTGGCGGCAGGTCCGCAGCGGGCAGCCGCCAGGTCGCCGGCGCAAGGATGACGCGACCGTGGCGCAGCCGAGGCAGGTACGGCAGCTTCGCCGCGGCACCCCAGTCGAAGGCGGTCACCTGTGCGTACTGTGCGCGGCTCAGCTCGATCAAGAACCTGGCCAGCGACGGGGTGTGACGGGTCGGGTTGAGCGCGTGCAAGCTAGTGGCTTCGATCCGCTGTCCACGGGCCGGGGCCGCCAGGTACATGCGGCGGCCATCGCATGCGACCGCGAGGTCCTCGACGCTCAGCACGTCTGGGTCTGGGCTGCGGTGCTCGGCCAGGCTGATCACGGTCGGCAGGATGCGCGGCGCGCGTGCGACGTGCGCAGCGGCGGGGTCGAGTGGGGCGAAGGACAGCTGGGCGGGAACCGTGTCGGCGTCGGCGGTGGGCAGGTCGGCCAGTTCGGCGGACAGCCGTTGCCGCTCGTCGGGCGTCAGCACCTGGAGGAACCGGCCGCACAGCGTGCCGGTGCCACGGGAGACGGACACTACCTCGACGCGGAAGTCTCCGCGGATCAGCGCCTGCTGGTCGCGCGCGTGTACCCGCACACACAGCTCGAGATGCGGGGGCAGGCGGGGTTGGTCGGTACCAATATCGAGTGCGTCGAGCAGCTCGGCGTCCAGGATGACTTCGCGGCGGCCGTCGAGCGCGGCTGCCTGGGCCAGTGACAGCAGCAGCTCATCCCGGCGGGCGGCCGGAGCGTGCCGCTCCGCGGCAGCGGCCGGGTAGCCGTCCGGCCAGCCGATGCCGGCATCGGTGTCGATGACGTCGCGTAGCGGCGCCATCGACCCGATGCCGTAACGCTCGTAGAAGCGCATGTGGTAGTCGCGCCACGATGCGCGGCCGAAAGGGTAGGCGCTCAGGCGGGTCAGAAGCAGCGCGGCGCGCTCCACCTCGCGCGCTACCGACTCCGGCAGCACCACCGTCGCGTCCAGGCGCAGGTCGAGCGCGAGTGGGTGCCGGTGACACGGCTGTGCCATGCGCATGGTGGCGGCGAGGTCGTCGCGTACCCAGGCGACGTTGCTGCCGAGTTGGCCGTTGTGGCTGCTCATGAGCGCGCGGATGTCATGCAGCGCAGCGACCAGGTCGGCGACCTGCTGCACAGCACCACCGTCGGCAGCGTCGACCTGTTCGACCAGGTGCGCAAGCGCATCGGTAGTTGTGCTGGGCGCGTGCAAGGACGTGATCAGCGCTCGCCGCGAGACCAGCTCGGCCAGGAGAGCGGTGATCCTCTCTGCGGGCGCCGAGGGTAGGACCTCTCGCACCTTCGCGGCGAGGTCGCTCATCCGGATCGGCGCGCGAGCCGCTTCGACCGCGACGCGCACCGGCGTGGTCAGGCGCAGCACGGCATCCACCGAGGCCAACTGCCCGGCCCGTCGTGGCTGGTCGGGGATCACGAGGCGGTCACCACGGACCGTCATCGTCGTGTTCGCGACGACAGGTAGCCGAGCGAGCAGTTCCGGGCAGCTCTCCAACGTCTGGATCACTTCGTCGAGCCACGTCGCGGCCGGGCTGGCAACCGCGTGGTGCCGCCTGCCCCACCGGAGTCGGGGCTGCCCGCCGAAGGTCGCGACCGCCACTCCGGCAGCCAACCCCAGCGGAGTTGCCCGTCCGGTCATCCGCT
>NZ_JBFAOU010000038.1:0-53495 GCF_040675365.1 Catellatospora sp. NPDC049609
CGCCGCAACCGCACCACCGGCGGCTTCATCATCATCGACGAAACCACCAACCGCACCGTCGCCGCCGGCATGATCATCGAAGCCAACTAACCCCAACCCGCCAGCACCCAGCACCACACCAGATCGCCGTCTACGGACAGAACCCCCGGCTCACACCCCAGGTTCCGACCACAGACGGCGATCTCCGTCTCCCCAGCCCCACCCAGCCCGTCGATCATGAAGTTAGGGCAGCGACACGCCGTCGAACACGCCCATAAGTTCATGATCAACGCGGTAGAGGGGTGGGGGTCAGAGGGGGTGGGTTAGGGAGATGTAGCCGTCGGTGGGGGTGAAGCCGAGGCTGCGGTAGAGAGTCTGGGCGGCGGTGTTGTCGGTCTCGGTTTGCAGGGAGACGCGTAGCGCTCCGGCGGCGTGGGCCTCGTCGAGGACCTTCGTGAGCAGGGCGCGGGCGTGGCCGCGGCCTCGGTGCGCGGGGTCGACGTACAGGTCGCGTACCAGCCAGAAGGTGCGCAGGCGCAGCGAGGCGGGCACCGGCAGCGCGACGGCGAAGCCGCAGGGCCGGCCGTCCGCGAACGCCGCCGCGATCCGCAGCCCGGACGCGGCGGCCTGCTCCTGCAGCCAGCGCCGGGTCGCACCGTACGCCCGCTGCTCGCCGTAGTGCGCGCGGTAGTCGTCGAACAGCTCGGCGACCGCGCCGAACGCGGCGTCCGCCGGGCCCACCCAGGTGATCATTCGCGTGACACTACCGCCGATCGGATCGCGGTGATGGCCGCGGCCAGCTCCGCGATGACCCCCGCCAGGCTGGTCCCGTCGCCGCCGGACAGGTTGACCGTACGCAGCTCGTCGGGCTTGGGCAGCTTCGCCACGATCTCGGGCAGCCGGGCGATCAGCTCGGCCTGCACCGCCTCGGGTGTGCGGGCGTTGGCGATCTCCTGGCGCAGCCGGTCGCGCTGCAGCCCCAGCAGGGCGGAGCTGTGCGCCTGCTCGGCGCGGTCGCGGGCCAGCTCCAGCTCGTGCTGCACGGTGAGCCGCTGCAGTGTCTGCTCCAGCTCCAGCCGCAGCCGGCTCATCTCGGTCTCCTGCGCGTGCCGCTCCTGCTCCAGCCGCAGCGCGTGCAGGGTGGTCTCGCTGGCCTGCGCGGCGAGCGCGCGGGCGTCGGTCTGCTCGCGCTCGCCTCGGCGCAGCCGCTCGGCGGCGTCGCGGTCGAACGCGGCGGCGGCGTTGCGGGCCTTGAGGTCGGCCAGCTCGCGCTCGTTCTCCGTACGCTGGAGCTGGTCGAGGCGCGCGGCGGCGAGCTCGCGGCCGGTGATGACCTCCTGCGCGCCCAGCTCGGCGAGCCGGGCGAGCTGGCCCTGCTCGGAGCGGAACGGCTTCTGCAGGTTCTCCCAGAGCCGCGCCGAGGTGACCACCGCCTCCTTGATCTGCACGGTGACGATGCGCAGGCCGAGGCCGGTGTCACTGTCGCCCGCGCCCTCCGCCACGCCGCGCAGCCGGGCGGTCAGCTCCTCGATGATGGG
This sequence comes from Catellatospora sp. NPDC049609, assembly GCF_040675365.1. Taxonomy (NCBI): domain Bacteria; kingdom Bacillati; phylum Actinomycetota; class Actinomycetes; order Micromonosporales; family Micromonosporaceae; genus Catellatospora; species Catellatospora sp. NPDC049609. Next base: position 1,518 of record NZ_JBFAOU010000038.1, read on the forward strand.
CTGCTTGTCGCTGAGCACCTCGTGCACGCTCATGGTGGCGACCTTGTCCTTGATGGCCGCCTCCGCCTGCTCCTTGAGCTGCAGGTTGACCAGGCGCATCGGGTCGGAGGCGTCACCGAAGTCGAGCTTGCGGTACGCCGTGGCGATGTCCTGCACGATCCACTGGACGTACGCCTGCACCAGCACGCCCTGCAGCTCGCGGCAGATGCAGAAGGCGTTGAGCAGGATCGTCTGCATGGTGCCCGGCACGACCAGGTAGGAGTCGGTGCGCGGCCGGTAGCGGAAAGAGGTGCCGAGGCCGAGGTGCAGCGGCTTGTCCCGGCCGCGGCGGGTGTGCACCACGAACGCGTTCGGCGGCACCAGGACCGTCTTCCACGGGCCGAAGCCGGTGACGCGTACGTCCACTGCGGACGGAGGGGTGCTCGCGGCGTCGGCCGCGCTGCGCCGGGCGCGATTGCTGGTGTCGCCACCGCCGCCGCTGGCCTGGGCCTGTGGCGCCGGGGCGGCCGCCTTCTTGACCCGCAGGTCCTGCTCGAGCTGAGAGGACTGGGCCATGACCTGGTCGAGGTAGACGTTGCGCTCCGCGGAAGCCATGCGCGGCATCCTGCCGCATGCGTGCCACACCGTCCACTGTGGTGTCAGGAAGGAAACCGCGCGATGCGGCGGGCCCTGCCGTGGGGTTCGCGGTCAGGCAGCCCCGGGAGCGCGGCGGTCCGCCACCGTGCGAGGTGGCCGGGGAGCGACGTCCGCTGCGCGCCGTCCGGCCGGGTCGCTCCCGGGTGGGAGCAGGCCTGGCGACAGAGAGTTGGGAAGGGCACCTTCCACCACGCATGGCGTTAAGAAGGTGCCCTTCCTTTCAGGAGAGGCGGTGGGCGCCGGGCGCGGGCAGGGCGGTGAAGGTGGCGGGTGGGGCGAAGCCGCGGGTGGCGAAGGCGGAGCGCACGGCGTCGGCGACGGTGTCGAGTTTCTCGGCCTCGACCAGGGCCAGGACGCAGCCGCCGAAGCCGCCGCCGGTCATCCGGGCGCCGTACGCACCGGCGGCGAGCGCCGTTTCGACGGCCTCGTCGACCTCGGGGACGGTGATCTCGAAGTCGTCGCGCATCGAGGTGTGCGAGGCGGTCATCAGCGGGCCGATCTCGCGCAGGCGGCCCTCGCGGAGCAGGGCGATGGTCTCCAGCACCCGGGCGTTCTCGGTGACGACGTGCCGGGCGCGGCGGACCAGCAGCGGATCGTCCAGCCTGGACAGGTCGGGCAGGGTCGCGTCGCGCAGCGCGGGCAGGCCGAGCAGCTCCGCGGCGCGCTCGCAGGCGGCGCGGCGGGCGGCGTACTCGCCGTCGACGAGCTGGTGCGGGGCCTTGCTGTCGATGACCAGGATGGCCAGGCCCTGCCCGGCCAGGTCGAGCGGGACGTGCTCGGTGGCCATGGTGCGGCAGTCCAGGAACAGCGCGTGGCCCTCGCGGCACAGCGTCGAGGCGGACTGGTCCATGATCCCGCAGGGCACCCCGACGTACGCGTTCTCGGCCCGCTGGGCCAGCTTCGGCCGGTGCGCGAGCGGGATGTCCAGGCCGCCGAGGTCGGCCAGCGCCGACAGCACCGCGCACTCCAGCGCGGCCGACGAGCTCAGGCCCGCCCCGCCGGGGACGTCGGAGTCGACGCGCAGCCGCGCGCCGGGCACCTCGTAACCCGCGTCGCGCAGCGACCACACCACCGCGGCGACGTACGCCGCCCAGCCGGTGACCGGTGCGGACAGGTCGAAGGTGACCGTCTCGCCGGCGAGCGTCGAGGTGACGATCCACTCCGGACGGTCCAGCCGGCTCGCCTCGACGACGGTGCGCTGCGGCAGCGCGAACGGCAGCACGAAGCCGTCGCAGTAGTCGGTGTGCTCGCCGATCAGGTTGACCCGGCCGGGTGCGGCCCAGACACCGTGCGCGACGGCTGCGGCGCCGGGCGGCGTGTCGGCCGGGCCCGTGCCGGCGGACCCGCCGGGCGTCACCGCCCGCTCCGGAAGAACGTCCAGGCGTCGGCGACGATGTCGCGCAGGTCGGTCTTCTCCGGGGTCCAGCCCAGCTCGGCCTGCGCCCGGGCGGAGGAGGCGACCAGCTCGGCCGGGTCGCCGGGGCGGCGCGGTGCGATCTCGACGGGCAGCGGGTGCCCGGTCACCTCGCGGACCGCCTCGACCACCTGCATGCAGGAGAAGCCGTTGCCGTTGCCGAGGTTGTAGATGCGGTGCTCGCCGGGGCGGGCCGCGTCCAGTGCCAGCAGGTGGGCCTGCGCCAGGTCGCCGACGTGGATGTAGTCGCGGATGCAGGTGCCGTCGGGGGTGGGGTAGTCGTCGCCGAAGACGGCGAGCTTCTCCCGCCGGCCGGCCGCGACCTCCAGCGCGATCGGGATCAGGTGGGTCTCCGGGTCGTGCCGCTCGCCGATCATCGAGCCGTCCGGCAGCACCAGCGCGCCGGCCACGTTGAAGTAGCGCAGGCTGATCGCGGCCAGGTCGTGCGCGTGCGCCTCGGAGGCGATGGCCATGTCGACGGCGAGCTTGGTGGCGCCGTAGGTGTTGACCGGCTTGGTGACGGCGTGCTCGGTCAGCGGCAGCTCGGACGGCTCGCCGTAGGTCGCGGCGGTGGAGGAGAAGACCAGCCGCTTCACGCCCGCCTCGCGCATCGCGGCCAGCAGCGCCAGCGAGCCGATGGTGTTGTTCTCCCAGTGCAGCTCGGGGTGCGACATCGACTCGCCGGCCGAGATCAGCCCGGCGAAGTGGAACACGGCGTCGAACCCGGCGTCCGGCGTGAGCACCGAGGCGGCGTCGTGGATGCGGGCCCGCACGAACCGGGCGCCCACGGGCACCTGCGAGTCGTCGTTGCGCGAGAGATCGTCGAGCACGACCACCTCGTGGCCCGCGTCGACCAGCAACCGGGCGACGACGCTACCGACGTACCCCGCGCCTCCGGTGACCAGTACCTTCATCAGTACGCTCCTCGAACTCCTGGTGCGGGCCAGCCTAGCCCGCGCCGCGGCGATCGCGACGACGCCTATCTCATCATATTCCAACAGAAAGCAACAGGCTCAAACGCTGTCGCCTCCCCGTCAGGTCGTCCCGGCGATGACCGCGCGTACCCGGAAATCGCGGTGCCCGCCCTGGTCGGCATGCTCGCCGTGCGGGAACGGCAACACCGGAACGCTACGATGCGCGCATGTCCGTGCCCCGGCAGAACACCCCCCGCACGCGGGAGAATCATGGTCGAGAACCGCGCCGCCGGGAGCCCCGGTTACGTCCGCCCGGCCGGATGGCGCGAGCCGTGGCGCCGGCCATCGTGCGGGCGGCCGACGCGCTGACCCGCTGGACCAACCGGGTGCTCGGGGTGGAGGCCACCGCCGGGCGGGAGCAGATCACCGAGGCCGAGCTGCGTGAGCTGGTCGCCGTCAACACCGCGCTGGACCCGGACGAGCGCCACATCATCAGCAAGGCGCTGGCCCGCTCCGCCGCCACCCTGCGCGAGGTGATGGTCCCCCGCACCGAGGTGTGGTTCCTGGCGGTGGGGATGACCGTGTCCGAGGCGATCGCCGAGGCCCGCGAGGCCGGGCACACCCGCCTGCCGGTCACCGACGGCAGCCACGACGACGTCGTCGGCTTCGTCCACCTGCGCGACCTGCTCTGGGACGAGCGCCCCGAGCGCCCGGTGCGCGAGCTGGCCCGGGAGATCAAGCGGCTGCCCGCCAGCAAGCCGGTGCTCGCCGCGCTGTCGGAGATGCGCCGCGAGCGGCACACCATCGCGGTCGTCGTCGACGAGTACGGCGGCACGGCCGGCATCGTCACCCTCGAGGACCTCATCGAGGAGCTGGTCGGCGAGATCCACGACGAGTACGACGAGACCCCCGCCGCGCACGCTCCGGGCGGCCCCGCGCCGGACGAGGTGGACGGCATGCTCAACCTCGCCGACTTCGCCGAGCGCACCGGCATCGCGCTGCCCGACGGCCCGTACGAGACCGTGGGCGGGTTCCTGATGAGCGTGCTCGGCCGCCTGCCCGCCGCCGGGGACAGCGCCACCCTGGAGGCGTACCGGCTGACCGTGCTCGCGCTCGACGGGCGGCGGGTGGCCCGGGTCCGGCTGACCCCGGTCGAGCCGACGGCGGCACCCGAGGCCGCCTGACCCGCACGGTCAGCGGATCGCCAGCTTGCGCCAGGTCACCCCGTCGGTGGAGACGGCGACCCAGCCCGCGCGGAACAGGTCCAGGGCGACGTAACCGCCGGAGGTGGCGCGCAGGCTGCCCACCGTCGGCAGGCTGGCCGGCGCGGCGGTGAAGCCGGCGCCGAGGTCGGTGCTGAGCTGGAAGCGGCTCTCGGCGGCGATCATCAGGCGGCCGTCGGGCAGCAGCACCGGCTCGCCCTCGACGCGCATGCCGCCGCCGTCCGAGACGCGGGTCAGGTCGCTGCCCGCGTACACGCCGGTGATCCTGCCCGCGCGGGTGGTCAGCGCGACCACGTCCTCGCCGCGCACGGTGGCCGTGACCAGGTCGCCGGCGGCGGCCCCGGCCAGCTCGTGCAGGTGCCAGGTCGCGCCGCCGTCGCTGCTGGAGGCCAGCGCGGGCGCCTTGCCGGCGGCCTGGCCGCCGGCCCACCAGACGCCGCCCACGGTGGGGCGGCGGGCGAGCCAGCTGCGGGTCAGCGGGGGCTGGGTCGCCGGGGCGGGCAGGGCCACGCCGGTGTCGGCCTCGACCAGCCAGGTCCGGCCCCCGTCGGCGGTGCGGGCGAACCGCGGCAGGCAGTCGGTCTCCGCCGCGGTGCAGGTGGTACGCAGCCAGCCGGCCTGCCCGTCCAGCTCGAACCGGTCGATCAGGCCGGGCAGGTCGGGCGCGGTGGCCGGGTTCGGGATGGCGCTGATCGTGATGCCGGCGCCCTGGTACGCGCCGGGGGAGGCCGACGGCGCGGGCGAGGCCGCAGCGTCGTACGGGGAGGGGCCGGGCCGCCACGGCTGGAGCAGGCCGACCACTGCGACCAGCAGCACGGCGGCGACGCTGCCGACCTGCGCGGCCTGCCGCCGGGCCCGCAGCCGCCCGGCGCGCACCCGCACCTGCTCCAGCGGGGGCGCCTCGACGTCGTCGAGCAGGCCGCGCAGCGCCTCCCGGCCCCGGGACAGCCGTGACTTGACCGTGCCCACGGGGACCTCCAGGATGTCGGCGACCTCGTCCAGGGGCAGATCGGCGAGGTAGTGCAGGACGATGACCTCGCGGTAGCGGCTGGGGATGCCGGCCAGGGCCGCGCGCAGGTCGGTGTTGTCGGGCTCCGGCGCCGCCGCGGTCATCCGGGTCAGCGGCCGCTCCCGCAGCAGGATGGTGTCCAGCAGCTGGCGGCGGCGCCAGCGGCGGCGGACCACGTTGATCGCGACGGTACGCAGCCACGCCTCCGGCGCGTCCACATCGCGCAGGCCGTGCCGGCGCGCCAGCGCGCGGGCGAACGCCTCCTGCACGGCGTCCTGCGCCTCGGTCAGGTCGGTGGTGAACGCGTAGACCTGCGCCACCAGCCGGCGGTACCCGGCGTGGTACAGCTCACCCAGCTCGTCCTGCGCGGTCATGGTCTCCCCGGTCCCTCGTCCTCGGCGACTGTAGTGAGTCGCACCGGCGGCGTCCGGTTCCCAGCTTCATGCGGGGATCATCGGGGTGGGAGAATGGCCCGCATGTCCTTCGACGCGACGCAGCACAGCAAGCCCCGGGTGCTCTCCGGGATCCAGCCCACCGGCGGCTCGTACCATCTGGGCAACTACCTGGGCGCGGTGCGCAACTGGGTGGCCATGCAGGAGACGCACGACGCGTTCTACTGCGTGGTGGATCTGCACGCGATCACCGCGGGACACGACCCGAAGCTGCTGCGCGAGCGCACCCGGGTCAGCGTGGCGCAGCTGCTGGCCGTCGGGCTCGACCCGGCCCACTGCACGATCTTCGTGCAGTCGCACGTGCCCGAGCACGCGCAGCTGGGCTGGGTGATGAGCTGCATCACCGGCTTCGGCGAGGCCAGCCGGATGACCCAGTTCAAGGACAAGTCGAACAAGCAGGGCGCCGAGCGGTCCAGCGTCGGCCTGTTCACGTACCCGATCCTGCAGGCCGCGGACATCCTGCTCTACCAGGCCGACTCGGTGCCGGTGGGCGAGGACCAGCGCCAGCACCTGGAGCTGACCCGCGACCTGGCGCAGCGCTTCAACACCCTGTTCGGCAAGACCTTCACGCTGCCGCAGCCGCACATCGTGAAGGAGACCGCCAAGATCCTCGACCTGCAGGACCCGAGCGCGAAGATGTCGAAGTCGGCGTCGACCGGCAACGGCCTGATCGAGCTGCTGGAGCCGGCCAACCGGATCGCCAAGAAGATCAAGTCGGCGGTCACCGACACCGGCCGCGAGATCACCTTCGACCCGGAGGCCAAGGCGGGCGTGAGCAACCTGCTGACCATCTACTCGGCGCTGTCCGGCCGCTCCATCCCCGAGCTGGTCGAGGCCTACGACGGCAAGGGGTACGGTGACCTCAAGAAGGACCTCGCCGAGGTGGTGGTGGAGTTCGTGACGCCGTTCCAGCAGCGCACGCAGGAGTACCTGGACGACCCCGCGCAACTGGACAAACTGCTGGTCATCGGTGCCGAGAAGGCCCGTACCGTGGCGACGCCCACGCTGGCTAACGTCTACGACAAGATCGGGTTCCTGGCGCCCGCGGCGGGATCGAAGTAGCAGCGGCACAGCCGGGCGGCCCATCGGGCGCCGGGCGGCATTGGAGGCGTCGGTGGAGCGCACCATCGGTATCGCGATCGGCATCCCGCAGCCGTGGGGTGCCGAACTCGACGCGGCCCGCGCCTCCACCGGCGATCCGCTCGCCGCGCTGATCCCCTCGCACGTGACCCTGCTCGGCCCCACCATGCTGGCCGTCTCGGCGGACCTGGACCGGCGCATCGACGAGCTGCTGGAGCGGGTGGCCGCGGACAACGCCCCGTTCGCGATCCAGCTGCGCGGCACCGGCACGTTCCGGCCGGTCAGCCAGGTGGTGTTCGTGGCGCTGGCGGCGGGCATCGTGGAGTGCGAGCGGCTGGCCGACGCGATCCGCACCGGGCCGCTGGCCCGTGAGCTGGCGCATCCGTACCATCCGCACGTCACGGTCGGCCACGACGTGCCCGCGCCCGCGCTGGACGACGTCTTCGAGCGCATGGCCGACTACACGGCCCGCTTCGAGGTCGACCACTTCACCCGCTACCAGCACAACGGCGACGGCCGCTGGCAGCCCGTCCGCGACTACCCGCTGGGCGGCTGACCCGTCCGGCCGACCCGCCGGTGCAGCACTTTCGGGGAAACCGCGCGAAAGACACGCTGCTTTCGCGCGGTTTCCCCGAAAGAGCAGCCGGGCCGGTGGCCCGGGGCGGAGTCAGGAGGCGGTGAGGCGGGCCGAGATACGGGCGAAGCCGGCCTTCAGCTCGTCGGCGCTGGGGGCCTCGGCCACGTGCTCGTCGTGCTCGTGCTCCTCGTCCTCGGAGTCCGCGTCGTCGTCCAGCACGTCGTCGATCTCGTCGGCCTCCTCGGCCGCGAGATCCTGCGCGTTGGCGATCTCGGCGCGGATCTGCTCCAGCGTGGTCGCCGGCAGCAGCGGCTCCACGACCGCCATCAGGTCCTCGTCGGCCACGATGTGCTGGGCGAGCGCGAGCGCGTGCGGGCGCTCGTACGGTCCGCAGACCACCGGCTCCCACTCCTCGTCGTCGTCGAGCGGGCCGAAGGTGATGATCCAGGGAAGGTCGAGCTGCGGCGCACCGGCCGGCAGCTCCAAAGTCACGAGTGCACCCACGTGACCATCATCGAGCTTCGCGGTGCCTTTTCGGGGGAGGCTCCACGGAAACAGTCCGCCGGTCCGGCGTGTCGCCGTCGTCGGCGCCCTCCAGCCGCGCCGCCCGCTCGGCCGCGTCGTCCTCCCGCGCGGCCCGCTCGGCCGCCTCGGCCTCGGCTTCGACGCCGTCCGCGGCGGCGGCCTCCGCCTCTGCCCGGGCCAGGTCGCCGGGCGGGATCCACTCCAGGTGGTGCTTGCGCGGGCGGCCCCAGGCCAGGTCGAACACCTTGCCCCGGCGCGACGTGGCGGCATAGGCGACCGCCCACAGCACGATCTGGTTGAACAGGTAGAGGTAGAGCAGCAGACCGACCGAGGCGGCGACCGCGACGTACGCCGGGTTGTTCTCGGTGCGCTGCACGAAGTAGCGCCCCAGCTCGTTGAGCAGGGTCAGCCCGACGCCGACGATGCCGATGGCCGGCAGCAGCCGCCGGGGCGTCATGTGCACCCGGGGCAGCACGGTGACCAGCGCGAAGCCGATGATCGCGTTCACCAGCACGGCCAGCGCGTACGACCCGACCTTGAGCCAGAACGCGCCGGTCGACTTCGGGATCAGGTCGAAGATCCGCTCCAGCCCGTCGATCGCGGTGAGCGAGACGCCCATCAGCAGCCCCAGCGCGATCAGCATGCCCAGGTCGGTCAGGCGCAGCACGAGGAAGTTGCCGGGGTGCTGGTCCAGGCCCCAGATGGCGCGCTGCGACGAGCGCCAGGCGTCCACCCAGCCGATGCCGGCCAGCACCAGGCTGATCACACCGATCCACTGGATCGACGTCGCGGCGGTCTTCAGCTGGTCGGTGTCGATCGACGGCAGGTACTCCTTGAGGAAGGCGTCGACCTCGGCGACCAGGCTCACGTTGGCGGAGAACACCTTCACCAGCACGGCGTAGGCCACCATCGCCATCGCGTACGCCGCGAAGAAGGCGTAGTAGGCGATGGCCGCGGCCAGCCGGCCGGCCAGCACGTCGGCGTAGCGCTCCTTCATCCGCCAGAGATGGTCGAACCTCGCGGACCGCTTGCGCGCCCGGTCCACCAGCTCCTCATAGCGCGCGCCGATGACCTCGGTCATGCGCTGCACCCATCCCACGACGGCCACCACACCCACATCCTCCCCGACCCCCACCACCGGCAGGAAAGGAAGGGCACCTTCTTAACGGACGTCCGTTAAGAAGGTGCCCTTCCTTTCCTCGGGTCAGGCGGAGAGCCAGAGGGCGGTGTCGGCGGGGATGCGGCCGTCGGCGTGCAGGGGGCCGCTGGCGAGGAGCACCTCGCCGGACAGGCCCAGCTCGGCGAGGTCGACCGCCCGGTCGGCGATGTTGACGACCACCACGACGCCGGGCTCGCGGCGGAAGGCCAGCACTCCCTCGGGCGCGTCCAGCCAGTCCACCCGGCCGCCGCCCAGGGCGGGCAGCTCCTTGCGCAGCCGCAGCGCGGCGCGGTAGAAGTTCAGCGTCGAGTCCGGATCGGTCTCCTGCGCCTGCGCGGTCAGCGCCTCCCACTTGGCCGGCTGCGGCAGCCACGGCGTGCCCAGGCCGTCCGGGTTGAACCGGAAGCCCTCGGCGTGCGTGCCGCCCCACGGCAGCGGGACCCGGCAGCCGTCGCGGCTCTCGCCGGTGCGCTTGAACGACGGGTCCTCGCGCAGCTCGTCCGGCAGGTCGAGCACCTCGTTGAGACCGAGCTCCTCGCCGTTGTAGAGGTACGCCGAGCCGGGCAGCGCCAGCATGAGCAGGGTGGCCGCACGGGCCCGGCGCAGGCCCAGCTCACCGTCGCCGTAGCGGGTGACGTGCCGGAACTTGTCGTGGTTGGACAGCACCCAGGTGGTGGGCGCGCCGACCAGGTCGGCCTCGGCCAGCGACTTGTCGATGATGGTACGGAACGACACCGGGTCGAAGTCGGCCATCATGAAGTCGAAGTTGAAGGCCTGATGCAGCTCGTCCCGGCCGATGTAGCGGGCCAGCCGCTCCGCCGACTCCACCCACGCCTCGGCCACGGCCATCCGGCCGCCCGGGTAGGCGTCCAGGATGGGCCGCCACTCGCGGTAGATGTCGTGCACGCCGTCCTGGTCGAAGTAGGGCAGGCGCTCGCTGCCGAGCATCTCGACCTGGCGGCCGCCGTCGTCGCTGGTGCGCCCGACCGACGGCAGGCCGGCCTCCTTGACCATGCCGTGCGCGACGTCGATGCGGAAGCCGTCCACGCCCCGGTCCAGCCAGAACCGCAGCACGTCGCGGAACTCCGCGCGCACCTCGGGGTTCTCCCAGTTCAGGTCGGGCTGCTCGGGGGCGAACAGGTGCAGGTACCACTGCCCGTCCGGCACCCGGGTCCAGGCGCGGCCGCCGAAGATGGACTCCCAGTCGTTCGGGGGCAGCTCGCCGTGCTCGCCGAGGCCGTCGCGGAACATGTACCGCGCCCGCTCGGGGGAGCCGGGCCCGGCCGCCAGCGCCGCCTGGAACCACTCGTGCTGGTCCGAGGAGTGGTTGGGCACCAGGTCGACGATGATGCGGATACCCAGCGCGTGGGCGTCCTTCATCATGTCGTCGAAGTCGGACAGGGTGCCGAAGCGCGGGTCCACGTCGCGGTAGTCGGCGACGTCGTAGCCGCCGTCGGCCAGCGGCGAGGTGTAGAAGGGGCTGAGCCAGATCGCGTCGATGCCGAGCTCCCGCAGGTACGGCAGCTTTCCGCGCACGCCCTGCAGATCACCGGTGCCATCGCCGTCGGCGTCGGCGAAGCTGCGCGGGTAGATCTGGTAGACGACGGCGTCACGCCACCAGTCGTCGTTTGCCTGCGTGGTCACTGGCTTTCCTTTCCGAGGTCGCGCAGGAGCGGCTGCGCAGGGGTGGTCATGAGGGGAGCAGGGCCACGGCCGCGCCGGCCGGGACGGTCAGGGTGAGGGCGCCGCCCATGGTCACGTCCAGGATCTGCCCGGGGATCCGGTCGCGGTAACCGCCGGACGGTCGTGGCGCGCCTTCCGCGGTGGCCGGTGCCGGCGGTGAGAGCGGTTTCTCAGCGGACCTGGTGCGGGCAGCGCGCGGCAGCACGACGGCCGCGCCGACTGCGGCGGTGTCGCGGTTGCTGCGGCGCATGACTTCCTCCAGGAAACGGGTCGTCACAGCGCAGGGAACGCCGCCGTGGACCCATGAAGGATGTCGCGCAAGCTACGCAAGAGTCAAGCAGAGGATTTCAGAAAGTTTCATGCGTCATAGTGAAGCGCCGTCACTCCGCGTGGGCGGCGGTGGACCCGCGGACCACCAGCTCCGGTCGAAAAATGTACTCGGAGTGGGGTGCGGGGTGTCCCTTGATCTCATCCACCAGTGCCCGGACGGCCGCCACGGCCATCGCCCGGACGGGCTGGCGCAGCGTGGTCATCGGCGGGTCGGTGAACGCGATCAGCGGCGAGTCGTCGTACCCGACCACCGAGACGTCCGTGGGCACCTGCAGGCCGCGGGCGCGCACCGCGCGGATCGCGCCCAGCGCCATCAGGTCCGAGCCGCACACGAAACCGGTGACGCCGCGGTCGAGCAGCCGGGACGCGGCCGCGTCGCCGCCCTCGACGCCGAACAGCGACAGCGAGATCATCTCGTCGATCTGCGCGTCGCTGAGGTTCAGCAGGCGCCGCATGGCGGCCCGGTACCCCTCGATCTTGCGCTGCACCGGCAGGTAGCGGTCCGGGCCGGAGATCAGGCCGATCCGCTTGTGGCCGAGCGCGACGAGGTGGGACACGGCCAGCTCGCCGGCCGCCCGGTCGTCGCACGAGATGAACGGCGCCTCGATGCCCTCGGCGTAGCCGTTGACCAGCACGATGGGCAGCGGCCGGGCGATCAGCTTGCGGTAGCGCTCGGGGTCGCTGGTCGAGTCGGCGTGCAGGCCGGAGACGAAGACGATGCCGGAGACCTGCCGGTCGAGCAGCATCTCGACGTACTCGTCCTCGGTGACGCCGCCGGGCGTCTGGGTGCACAGCACCGGGGTGAAGCCCTGCTGGGCCAGCGTCGTCTCGATGATCTGGGCGAACGCCGGGAAGATCGGGTTGTCCAGCTCCGGGACCACCAGGCCGACCAGGCCGGCGCTGCGCTTGCGCAGCCGGGCGGGGCGTTCGTAGCCGAGCACGTCCAGGGCGGTCAGCACGGCCTGCCGGGTCTCGGCGGAGACGCCAGGCCGGTCGTTCAGCACCCGGGAGACGGTGGCTTCGCTCACCTCCGCCTGCTGGGCGATGTCAGAGAGTCGCGCGCGCATGGCGGCACTCTAGCCGAAGACAGCCCGATGTTGATATGCCCGCACTGCAAGGCCTTCCATTGCTTGCAAAGCCTTGCTAACCTCCCCGCAACAAACTCCGTAACACGGATCACAACCCCGGCAACGGGGTGCTGTGGTGCGTCACCGGTTTTGGAAGACCTTCCAAGGCGGTGGCGCGTCGACCCCTCTCGGCAGCGCGGGCGTGCGTGGACACGCCCGTACGGCCGCCCCCCGGGCCGCCTGCGGGTGGCCCTCTTCGAAGGAGTTCCCATGCGCATCCGTATCACGGGTGTGATCGCCGCCGCCGGCCTCGTGCTCGGCATGGCGGCCTGCGGCGGCAGCAACGAGCCGGCCGCCACCCCCAGCAAGGACAAGGGCAACGGCAAGCTCGTGCTCTGGACCGACCCGACGCGCGCCCCCGTCCTCAAGCCGTTCGCCGACGCGTTCGGCACGGAGAACGGGGTGACCGTCGAGGTCAAGGAGATCAGCGAGAACCAGCAGCAGACCTTCATCACCGCCTCCCAGCAGGGCAGCGGCCCGGACATCATGGTCGGCGCGCACGACTGGATCGGCAACATGGTGCAGAACGGCGCCATCGACCCGGTGCAGCTGACCGCCGAGCAGAAGGCCGCGTTCCACCCGAACGCCATCAAGGCCGTCACCTTCAACGGGCAGATCTACGGCGCGCCGTACGCCATGGAGAACGTGGCCCTGATCCGCAACACCGACCTGGTGCCCACCGCCCCGGCCACGATCGAGGAACTGATCAAGGTCGGCAAGGAGCTGAAGGCCGCCAAGAAGGTGCAGGAGATCCTGTGCGTGCCGTTCGGCGCGGGCGGCGACGTCTACCACACCTACCCGCTGTTCTCGGCGGCCGGCGGCTCGCTGTTCGGCACCACCGCCGCCGGCGACCCCGACCCGTCGAAGGTCACCGTGAACACCCCCGAGTCGATCGCCGCGCTGGGCAAGCTCAAGGCGCTCGGTGAGAAGGGCGAGGGCGCGGTCAAGACCTCGATCGGCAACGAGAACGGCATCCCCACCTTCGTGCAGAAGAAGTGCGCGTTCCTGATCTCCGGTCCGTGGTCGATGAACGACGTCAAGAAGGCCGGCTTCAACTACGACATCACCGCGGTGCCGGGCTTCGAAGGCGGCGCGCCGGCCAAGCCGTTCCTCGGCGTGCAGGCGTTCTACGTGGCGTCGAAGGGCAAGAGCAAGGTGCTGGCCCAGGAGTTCGTGGCCAACTACGTCACCAACAAGGACGTGGCGCTCGCGCTCTACAACGCCGACCCGCGCCCGGCGGCGCTGACCGCCGCCGCCGACGCGGTGAAGAGCCTCGACCCGAACGCCGAGAAGTTCGTGCTGGCGGGCGCCAACGGCATCCCGATGCCGGCCATCCCGGCCATGGGCGCGATCTGGGGCCCGATGGCCAACGCCGAGGTGGCGGTGGTCAAGGGCGGCGACCCGAAGACCGCGGCCGAGGCGGCGGCCAAGGCCATCATCGCCGAGATCAACAAGTAGTCCTGCCTCATGACCACTGAGGTGGCGGGTGCGGGGGGCGCGAGCTCCCCGCACCCGGGGCCGTCCGGGCCGGCCCCCGAGCAGCGTTCCCCCCGGCGTGGGCAGCGCGGCGACGCGGAGACCTTCCGCCGTCGCGAGGTGTCCACCGGCTTCATCGTGTCGCGCATCGTGGTGCTGAGCATCGTCGCCGCACTGCTGATCTACGCGGCCCCGCCGCTGGTCGAGGACGAGTCCTGGATCGCGCTGGGCGTGCTGGGCGTGGTGACCGCGCTCGTCGCCTACCTCTACCTGACCCCGCGGCACGTCCCGGCGAAGTACCTGGTGCCGGGCACCGTCTTCCTGATCGCGTTCGCCATCGTGCCGACCGTGCTCACCTTCGTCACCGCGTTCACCAACCTCGGCGACGGGCACCGCGGCACCAAGGCGGAGGCGGTCACGGCCATCGAGACCAGCTCGGTGACCCAGGTGCCGGGCTCGCCCGAGTACCACCTGACCATCGCCGAGCGCGACGGCGCCATGGTGTTCCTGCTGGTCGACCCGGCCACCAAGGCGGTCCAGGCGGGTACGGCCGACGGCCTGTCCCCGGTCGACGGGGCGCAGGTGAGCCTGACCGGCAAGGTGCTCGCCGCGGGCGGGTACACCATCGTGCCCACCGCGCAGGCGGCCGAGCGGGACGCGGAGATCGCCGCGTTCTCCGTGCCCACCCCCGGCGGCGCGATAAAGGCGACGGGGCTGAGCCGCGCGTTCGAGGGCAAAGCCGACAAGAGGTACGACGCGGCCTGTGACTGCATCGTCAACCCGGCCGGGGAGAAGTGGTTCGCCGACGAGGCGGAGGGCTACTTCGTCAACTCCGCCGGCGCCCACCTCGACCAGGGCTGGAAGGTCGACGTCGGCTTCGCCAACTTCAAGAAGGCGCTGACCGACCCGACCATCTCCGGGCACTTCCTCAACGTGCTGATCTGGAACTTCGTCTTCGCGATCAGCGCGGTGGCGACGACGTTCGCGCTCGGCATGGTGGTGGCGCTCGCGCTGCACCACCCGCGGGTCCGGGGCACCAAGCTCTACCGGGTGCTGCTGGTCCTGCCGTACGCGATGCCCTCGTTCGCGATGCTGCTGATCTGGCGGGACATGTTCAACATGGACTTCGGCCTGATGAGCAAGCTGTTCGGGGTGCACGACTGGCTCGGCACGCCGACCACGGCCCGGCTCGGCCTGATCCTGGTCAACCTGTGGATGGGCTTCCCGTACATGTTCCTCGTGATCACGGGTGCGCTGCAGGCGGTGCCGAAGGAGCTGACCGACGCCGCCCGCATCGACGGCGCCTCACCGTGGGCCGGGTTCCGGCGGGTCACCCTGCCGCTGGTGCTGGTCGCGCTGACGCCGCTGCTGATCTCGTCGTTCGGCTTCAACTTCAACAACTTCAACAACATCCGGATGGTCACCAACGGCGGCCCGTACGCGATCGACAACGCCACCGTGGGCGCCACCGACCTGCTGATCAGCTACACGTACCGGGTCGCGGGCTTCGACTCCGGCGTGGCCGACTTCGGCTTCGCCGCGGCGATCTCGGTGTTCATCTTCACGATCGTGGCGACGGTGTCCACCGTGGCGTTCTGGCGCAGCCGCCGGCAGGAGGAGGTGTACTCGTGAAGTTCCTCAGAGAAGTCGCGTGGCGGCACGCGGTGGCCCTGGCGGCCTGCGCCTTCGCGGTCTTCCCGATCATGTACGTGGTGTCCGCCGCGCTCAACCCGCTGGGCACGCTCGCCTCCACCGAGCTGCTGCCGACCGGCGCCAGCCTGGACAACTTCGGCATCCTGTTCAACGGTCAGCAGCCGTTCGTCAACTGGTTCCTGAACTCGGTGGTCATCGCGCTGCTCTCAGCCTTCGCGGGCCTGCTGATCAGCGTGGCGGCGGCGTACGCGTTCAGCCGGATGCGTTTCCGGGGCCGCCGGGTGGGGCTGCTGAGCATTCTGCTCATCCAGATGTTCCCGCAGTTCCTGGCGATCGTGGCCATCTTCATCGTGTTCACCGAGGTGACCGAGCTCTACCCGACCTTCGGCTTCAACAAGCCGTGGGGCCTGCTGGTGCTCTACCTGGGCGGCGCGCTGGGCGTGAACACGTACCTGATGAAGGGCTTCCTGGACACCGTCCCCAAGGAGATCGACGAGTCGGCCACCATGGACGGCGCCTCCCACGTGCAGACGTTCTTCCGCATCATCCTGCCGCTGGTCGGCCCGGTCCTCGCGGTCACCGCGATGCTGTCGTTCATCGGCACCATCAACGAGTTCCTCATCGCCAACGTCTTCCTCCGTGACACCGAGGCGAAAACCCTGGCCGTGGGCATGTACGGCATGCTCACCGACAAACGCGACTCCAACTTCGGCGCCTTCGCCGCGGCCACCCTGCTGACGGCGATCCCCACCGTCAGCCTCTTCCTCTGGCTCCAGAAGTACATCGTCTCCGGCCTGACCGCCGGTGCCGTCAAGGGCTGACCCCACCCCACTGCGTTGATCATGAACTTGTGGACGTGCTCGACGGCGTGTCGACACCCCTGACTTCATGATCGACGCAGTGGGCGGGCAGCCGACTACATCAGCAGTGTCGCGACCTCGGGTCCCGGTGACGGGGCTGCGGGCTGAAACGTCGACATCCTCGGAACACGGAAGGATGGCGCGACATATGCGTCTTCACGAGCAGCCGCATCATGACGGCTCTGGGCTTTATCTCTCGAACTCCGCGCCCGCGCTGGGTGAGGTCGTCACCGTGTGGGTGCGGGTGCCGGCCGCGGCGGGGGTGAGTGCGGTGCATCTGCGCAGCACGCCGGACGGTGAGCCGCGGTTCGCGGCGGCGGCGGTCGATCCTGATCGGATGGGGACGGCCGTGGCGGGGTACGGCGTGACCGACACGTGGTGGCGGGCCGAGCTGACCGTGCACAATCCCGTCTGCAACTACCGGTTCCTGGTGCAGGCCGCGGGGTGCGAGCCGTACTGGCTCACCGCGGGCGGGATCGTCGAGCACGAGATCCCCGACGACATGGACTTCCGGGTGCTGGCATACCAGCAGCCGCCCGCCTGGTCGGCCGACGCGGCCGTCTACCAGATCTTCCCGGACCGGTTCGCGCGCTCGGCGGACGCGGCCCCGCTGGCGGAGACCGAACTGCCCGGCTGGGCGCTGCCGCGCGAGTGGGACCGCGACGAGGTGATCGGCCACGGGCCGGGCACGTCCGAGCAGTTCTTCGGCGGCGACCTGGACGGGATCACCGAGCACCTGGACCACATCCAGGCGCTGGGCGTCAACACGGTCTACCTGACCCCGGTCTTCCCGGCCCGGTCCAACCACCGCTACGACGCGTCCACCTTCGACGCCGTCGACCCGCTGCTCGGCGGGGACGCCGCGCTGGCCCGGCTGGCCGATGCGCTGCACGCCCGCGGCATGCGGCTGCTCGGCGACATCACCGCCAACCACTGCGGCGACGCGCACGAGTGGTTCACCGGCGCGGTGTCCGAGGTGCACGCGCCCGAGCGGGAGATGTTCTACTTCGACGAGGCCGGCGACTACGAGTCGTGGTGCGGCGTGCAGAGCCTGCCCAAGCTGAACTGGGCCAGCCCGCTGCTGCGGCAGCGGATGGCCGCGGTGCTGCGGCGCTGGCTCGAGCACTTCGACGGCTGGCGGGTGGACGTGGCCAACATGACCGGCCGCCGCGGCGCGCAGGACGACACCCACGAGGCGGCCGCGCTGATCCGGCGCACCCTGCCCGCCGAGGCGATGCTGGTCGGCGAGCACATGCACGACGCCACCGGTGACCTGGACCGCGACGGCTGGCACGGCACCATGAACTATCTCGGGTTCACCCGGCCGGTCTGGGCGTGGCTGCGCGGCGACGACGACCAGGACCGCTTCTTCGGTACGCCGGGCGGCGTGCCGCGCCGGGACGGGCGTGCCGCGTACGCCACCATGCGCACCTTCGCCTCGCGGGTGTCGTGGCGGTCGCTGACGCACTCGTGGAACATCCTGGACTCGCACGACTCGGCCCGGATCCGCACCGTCACCGGCTCGGCGCAGCGGCACCTGGTCGCGCTCGGCCTGCAGGTGACCATGCCGGGCACGCCGATGGTGTACGCGGGCAGCGAGTTCGGCCTCACCGGCTGGAACGGTGAGAACGCGCGCACCCCGATGCCCTGGCACCGCCCGGCCGACCGCGACGAGGACATGCTCGCGGCGTACCAGGCGCTGCTGCGGCTGCGGGCCGACGAGCCGGCGCTGCGCCACGGCGGGTTGCGCTGGCTGGATGTGACCAGCGATACCATGGTCTACCTGCGGGAATTCCAGCAGAATGCCATCTTGGTGGCGGCCCGGCGCGCGGGCGGCGAAGCAGTGCGGCTTCCTCTCGGCGCGCGGCTGACCGGCGTCTTCCACGCCGCGGACCTCGAACCGGACGACTCGGGCACGGTTACCCTGCCCGGCGACGGCCCGAGCCTGCGCGTCTGGCGCCTGGGCCCACCCCGCTGACAGGCGGTGGCGGCACGCGGTTCGACCCCGTGTGCCGCCACTTGCCGTACAACCCGCCCGCCGGTGGCCCGCTCAGGGCCGCGGCGCTGGCGAATGCTCGGCCAGCAGCTCGCTGACGGTGACGAACTCGAAGCCCTGCGCCTTGAGCCGCCGGATCATCTCGGCGAGCCCGCGGATGGCGACCAGCCGGTCGTCCGGGCCGGTGTCGTGCGCGAGCAGGATGGTGCCGGGGGTGCTGGACTCGGCGATGTAGTCCACGAGCCCGGGCGGGTTCGACTTGTAGTCGGACTCCAGCATCTGCAGGTTCCACAGGATGGTCGCGTAGCCGAACTCCGCCGCCGCCCGCAGGGAGCTGCCGCCCAGGTGCCCGTAGGGCGGCCGGAAGACGGCCGGCTCGCGGCCGGTCGCCTGCGTGATCGCGTCGTGCGCCTTGTTCAGCGCCTCGTACGCCTCGTCGTAGTCCAGCCGGGCCAGGTCGACGTGCGCCCAGGTGTGGTTGGCGTACTCGTGCTCGCGCGCGCCGGCGATGATCCCGCCGTTCTTTTGCGCGTTCTCGCCGATGAGGAAGAAGGTCGCCCGCGCCCGCTCCTCGGCCAGGATGGTGAGCACCTCCGGCGTCCACTGGGGCATCGGGCCGTCGTCGAAGGTGAGCGCGATGAGCTTCTTCGCGGTGTCGACGCTCCACACGACGGGGACCATCGGATGCTTCGGGGGCGTGCGCCGGCCCGCTCGGATGGACGCCGCATAACCGTCGTAGAACGGCAGCGGATACTGCGCGCGGACAGCCTCCGCGGCCTTCAGACCGCCGATTCCGGCCACGGCGCCGCCGCCGGCCAGCAATGAGCCCCTCAGGAGCTGCCTACGATCCACGACTGCATCTCCGCTCACGCTATGCCGCTGTGCCCGGCGATGATACATGCGGCCGGTCGATGCGACGCAGGCCGAAGACCGCCGCGCACTGCCTGCGCAAACGGCCCCCGGCCTGCGTCGATTACTAGACGTACGTCACGGTCGCCCAGAGCGGCTGGTGATCGGAGTACGACGACGTCGTCGCGTCCGCCGTGTAGTTCTCGAAGTCATACCGGGACAGGAAGATGTAGTCGATCTTCTGCGGAGTGAGCACGGAGTCGGTGGTGTACTCGTTGGTGGCGCAGGCGCAACCGTCCGTGTTACGGCTCCAGGTGGTGGGCCGGTCGGCCTCGTTGAAGATGCCGTTGCCCGCGGGGCTGTACTGGTTGGAGTACATCGGGTTGATGCGCGAGCTCTTCGGCGTCACGTTGAAGTCCCCGCCGACCATGACGTGGTTGCCGCTCCAGAGCGGCTCGACGTAGTCCGAGACCGCCTGGATCTGGTTGTCCGACACGGCGGAGTCGGGGTCGATGTGCGTCACGCAGGCGACCAGCGGCTGGGTGCCGCCACCGGTGGCCGTGGTCCTGAGGCACATCACCTTGCGATCCTCCACCGAGGGCTTGTCCGCCTCCGGCAGCCACCATGCTCCGGCGAAGGAGTAGACGCTCGTCTTGAGCAGGATGGCGATGCCGTAGTCGCTGCCGTCGGCGCAGCGGGCCGGCACCGTGGTCTCGAACCGCCCGTAGTAGGGCGCCAGCGACCCGTACATGTGGTTGTACTGCGAGCGGCAGACCTCGTTCAGAGTCACCACGAGCGGCTGCGGATTGCGGTTGTTGATGGAGGAGATCACCGCGTTGGCAACGCCGAGTCCCGCGCTGTTGCACTTGTTGCCGCACATATTGAAGTGCAGGTAGACGTGCGTGACGCTGGCGGCTTGAGCGGGTGCGGGACTGACGAATGGCGCGAGCGCGCTCGCGACGAGCGCGGCGAGCATTGTTGCCAGCCGAGCCCGGAATCCTGACTTCAAATGATTCTCCCGTATATGCGGTTCGGATTGCGCGCGCAGGGAGAAGGTAGCGACGGCGGCATGCCGCTGTCCGACCCCATATTTCGGGCATAAAGGGCCGTCGCAATAACGATCCACATAGCGTGACCGGATCTATCCGACATTGATTCATCAATATGATGATTCGCATCTGTAAATGCCGATGGCCGTCACTGCCGGTGATTGTCGCGTTTCGATAACGATGATCAGGTGGGGCGTCCAGGACCGCCTGCGCGCCGTCGATGCGGCGGCCTGCCGGTGGCCCCGTGCGCAAGATGCACGGGCGTGTCGCTCCGGCGGCTCACGCAAGATCGCGGGAACGGGGGTCTTACGCTGACGTCCGTGCCCAAGCCGCCGTTGCGACCCGACGCGCTGCGCCGCCGCATCTTCCGCGGCGCCGACGTGCTGGAGTCGGGTCTGCTCACCCGCGCGCAGTTGCGCAGCTCCGCGTGGCGGCCGCTGTTCCGGGGGGTGTACGCCGACCGCGACCTGACCATCACCCACCGGCTGCGCTGCCTGGCCGTGAGCGACTTCCTGCTCCCCGCCGACGGGGTCATCGCGGGCCGCTCGGCCGCCTGCCTCTACGGGGCCGCGTACGGCGCCGACGAGCCGGTGGAGGTGCTCAGCCCCGGCCGGTTCGGGCCGATGGCGGGCATCCTCGTGCACCGGGGACCGGTGCCGGAGAAGGACGTGAACCGCCGGGTCGACGGCATCCGGGTCACCACGCCGCAGCGTACGGGCTGGGACGTGGCGCGCTGGCTGGACGTGGTGGAGGCGGTGGCGCTGCTCGACGCGATGGTGGCCAAGGGCGCGGTGAGCGTCGGCGCGCTGGTCGAGTACGCCCAGGCCCGGATCGGTCAGCCCGGCTGGGGGCGGCTGCTGAAGGCGGCGAAGCTGGTCGACCCGGCGACCCGCACGGCGCACGAGAGCCGGGTGCGGGTGCGGCTGGCGCTGGCCGGGGTGCCCGCGCCGGTGGTGAAGTTCGTGCTCGCCCGCGACGGCGAGCCGGCGGTGCGGCTGGACCTCGCCTGGCCGGACCTGCATGTGGCGGTGGACTGCGCGCAGGTGCCCCGGCCGGTGCCCGAGGGCTGGCGGGTGCTGCCGGGCGGCCCGGAGCGCGTCGCGGCGGGCTTCGAGCCGCTGGTCCGCGACGTCAAGGCCGCCCTCCGCCCGCGCCGCACCCGCACCACCGACTGACCCCGCCGCCCGCCGCCCCGCCGGTCCGCCACGACCGCGGCGATGATCGCTGTTTCTGGTCAGAACCTGCGGTTGGACTAAGGGTTCTGACCCGAATCAGCGATCATCGCGGCGGCCGGACGGCCGGACGGCCGGACGGCAGGCGGCCGGAGCGCGGACCGGCCGCGCCCGCGAGGCTCAGCGCCAGAAGACGGCGACCGCGGCGTTGACCAGGGTCAGGCCGATGATGGCGAGGAAGTGGCCCTTGTTGACCGTCTCGCGCTTCTTCAGATACGGGATCAGCACCATGATGAAGATCATGATCGCGAGGACGCCCTTGACCGCCAGTTTGACGGGGTCGGGCTGCACCTCGCGGCCCAGCGGCGCGGCCAGCGCGACGCCGGTGACCACCTGGATGGTCGCGCCCCACAGCATGGTGGCGTTGATGTAGATGCGTCCTGTGTAGTACTGCACCAGCGCGCCGCCCAGCAGCAGGGCGAAGCCGACGAGGTGCGCGTACCGCAGGATCAGGCGTACTGCTTCCAATGCGTCCACGATCAGCGAGGGTACGCGAGGCGGGATGTTACCCGTACAGCCAGGCATGGGCCTGGACGGATGCCCGCTTTATCCCCCCGTGGGCGGCCTCGTCGAGGCTGGTTCGTGACCGATTACACGTCGTGGTCACGCGAGGGTAACGACCGTTCAACAACCCTGCACGATTGTCGTTCGATCGGCGACGTGAAGGATATGTTGCTGAGCGAGGTTCACCGTGCCGCCATCTGATCGGGTGGAAGTCCTAGCGCGGTGTCTTTATGGGAGAGGAGACCGTCTTGCGCCCTGTGCGTGGGATGAAGATTGTCGCGCTGGCTGCCGCCGCGGGACTCGCGCTCGCTGCGGCCGCGTGTGCCAAGCCGACTGAGGAGACGCCGGGCACCGGCTCCAGCGCTGCTGCCGCGTTCAGCGCTTGCATGGTGACCGACACCGGAGGCATCGACGACCACTCGTTCAACGCCTCGTCCTGGGCGGGCCTCAAGGCCGCCGAGGCGGGCAACCCGGCCATCAAGCCGAGCTACACCGCGTCGACCGCCATGTCGGACTACGACCCCAACCTGGCGAACTCCGTCACCAAGGGTTGCAAGTACATCCAGGCCGTGGGTGGCCTGATGGGCGACGCCACCAAGAAGGCTGCCGCCGCGAACCCGACCGTGCAGTTCTCGATCGTCGACGCCGACAACCTCGGCCTGACGAACGTGTACCCGATCCAGTTCCAGACCCAGCAGGCGGCGTACCTCGCCGGCTACCTGGCGGCGGGCTACTCGAAGTCGGGCAAGGTGGGCACCTACGGCGGCATGAAGATCCCGCCGGTGACCATCTTCATGGACGGCTTCGCCGACGGTGTGGCCGCCTACAACAAGGCCAAGGGCAAGAACGTCCAGGTGCTGGGCTGGGACAAGGCCAAGCAGGACGGCCTGTTCACCGACGACTTCGGCTCGCAGGACAAGGGCAAGCAGAAGTCGGACGCGCTCTCCGCGCAGGGCGCTGACGTGATCTTCCCGGTCGCGGGTGGCGCGGGCCTCGGCACCGCCGCCAACGCCGGCACCAAGTACAGCGTGATCTGGGTCGACGCCGACGGCTTCGAGACCACCAAGTACGGCAACGTCATGCTGACGACCGTGGTGAAGAACTCGACCGATGGTGTGAAGGAGGCCGTGACCAAGGCGGCCGGCGCCCCGGGCACCCTGCTGACCGGCGGCTTCATGGGCACGCTGGCCAACAACGGCGTCTCGCTGGCCCCGTACCACGACTTCGACAGCAAGATCGACCCGGCCCTCAAGGCCGAGATCGAGGCGCTGAAGGCGGACATCATCGCGGGCAAGATCGTGGTGGAGTCCCCGGCGCAGCCGAAGTGACACCCGGCCGCCCCTCCCGGTGAGATCATCACCGGGAGGGGCGGCCTCGCTTTTCCCTCCCGGCCGTCGTCTTCGCCACCGAATCAGTGGCCGAGGTGGCGGCCGGACCGGTTGAACCGGAACCGTGCGCCGGACGGACCCCTGGCGAAAGGGCGGACCGGGGAGTATCGCCTCCCGGGTGTCGCCCACATAATGAGCGCGACACTCGCCCCTCACGGGTGGACAGGACCAACGGAGGTCTGAGCTGAGACTCGAACTGCGCGGCATCACCAAGCGCTTCGGTGACCTCGTCGCGAACGATGACATCCACCTCACCGTGGAGCCGGGCGAGATCCACGCGCTGCTCGGCGAGAACGGTGCGGGCAAGTCCACCCTGATGAACGTGCTGTACGGCCTGCTGCAGCCGGACGAGGGTGAGATCCTCGTCGACGGCGCGCCCGTGCGCATCAAGGGCCCCGGTGACGCGATCAAGGTCGGCATCGGCATGGTGCACCAGCACTTCATGCTCGTGCCGGTCTTCTCCGTCGCGGAGAACATCATGCTCGGCGCCGAGCCGGCCCGCGGCGGGTTCATCGACCACGCCGGGGCGGTCAAGCTGGTGCGCGAGGTCTCCCAGCGCTACGGCCTGCCACTCGACCCGGACGCGATCGTCGAGGACCTGCCGATCGGCATCCAGCAGCGCGTCGAGATCGTCAAGGCGCTGACCCGCGAGGTCGACCTGCTGATCCTCGACGAGCCGACCGCGGTGCTGACCCCGCAGGAGACCGACGAGCTGCTCGAGGTCATGCGCGGGCTGAAGGCGGCCGGCAAGTCGATCGTCTTCATCACGCACAAGCTGCGCGAGGTCAAGGCCGTCGCGGACCGGATCACCGTGATCCGCCGCGGCCGGACCGTGGGCACCGCCGACCCGACCGCGCCCGAGTCGGAGCTGGCCGAGCTCATGGTCGGTCGCAGCGTGGTGCTGGAGGTGCCGAAGGACGAGGCCGCCCCGGGCGCCCCGGTCCTGGAGGTCTCCGGGCTGGTCGTCGCCGACGACCGCGAGCACCGCGCGGTCGACGGCGTGGACCTGGTGGTACGCGCCGGCGAGGTGCTCGGCATCGCGGGCGTGCAGGGCAACGGGCAGACCGAGCTGGTCGAATCGATCATGGGGCTGCGCCCCGCGCGGGCCGGCAGCGTGCAGCTGAACGGCGAGCCGATCACCACCTGGCACACCCGGGACGTGCTGCGCGCGGGCGTCGGCTACGTGCCCGAGGACCGCAGCGTGGACGGCCTGGTCAAGGAGTTCTCGATCGCCGAGAACCTGATCCTCGACCTGTACCGCGGCAAGCCCTTCGGCGGCCGGTTCGCGCTCGACCTGGACGCGATCGACAGCTCCGCGGGCCAGAAGATCGCCGAGTTCGACGTACGCACCCAGTCGGCGCACCAGCCGGTGGGCTCGCTGTCCGGCGGCAACCAGCAGAAGGTCATCGTGGCCCGGGAGATGTCCCGGCCGCTGCAGCTGCTGATCGCGGCGCAGCCGACCCGCGGCGTGGACGTCGGCTCCATCGAGTTCATCCACTCGCGTATCGTCGCCGAGCGCGATCGCGGCGCGGCCGTGCTCGTCGTCTCCAGCGAGCTGGACGAGGTGGTGGCGCTGGCCGACCGGGTCGCGGTGATGTACCGCGGCCGGGTGCTGGCGATCGTCCCGCCGGACACCCCGCGCGAGACGCTGGGCCTGCTGATGGCCGGCATCGACCCCAGTAGCAGCTCGCACACCCCCGCCGAGCCCGGCGCAGGCGAGACCGAACCCCGAGGTGAGGGTATGACCGAGCACGGTGAGGCTGCCTCATGACGTCGCACGAGCCGTTCGAGGCGGAGCCCGCGGCCACCGCCGCGTCCGCTGACAAGAGCCCGGCGCTGCCGACCGTCAGCCCGCCGGTGCCCACCGTCGCCACGGACCAGTATCCGGGCGCCCACGTCACCGTCGAGGAGAAGCCGGCCCGGCACCGCGCCCCCGACGAGCCGAAGCGGTCCTTCGCGCGCACCTTCCGCGAGGAGCTGTGGGCCGACAACAGCTTCACGGTCACCCTGCTGGCGATCGTGCTGGCGCTGATCTGCGGCGCGGTGCTGATGGTGATCGGCAACGCCGAGGTCCGCGACCAGTGGCAATACCTCTTCTACCAGCCGGGCAAGACGCTGGGTGACACCTGGGCCTTCGTCAGCACCGCGTACGCCGACCTGTTCAAGGGCTCGATCGTGAACCCGGACACGGTGAACCGCTGGTACTGGAGCATGACGACCTGGCAGCAGGTCTTCTACCCGATCTCGGAGACGCTGACCAACGCGGCGCCGCTGATCTTCACCGGCCTCGCCGTGGCGGTGCCGTTCCGGGCCGGCCTGTTCAACATCGGCGGCCAGGGTCAGGCGATCATGGGCGCCATCGGCGGCGGCACGATCGGCCTGGCCCTGTCGTGGCCCGCGTTCATCCAGGTGCCGCTCGGTGTGCTGGCGGGCGCGCTGCTCGGCGGCCTCTGGGGCTACCTGGTCGGCATCCTCAAGGCGCGCACCGGCGCGCACGAGGTCATCCTGACGATCATGCTGAACAACATCGCGTTCCTGTTCCTGGGCTGGTACATCCTGCAGTCCTGGATCAAGGACCCGAACCGCTCGGACGCGATCAGCGAGCCGATCGAGGAGTCCGGCGACCTGCCGCAGCTGATCCCGGACCCGCTGCTGCGGGCGAACCTCAGCATCGTGCTGGCCGTGCTGGCCGCGGCGGGCGTGGCCTGGCTGCTCAAGCGGGGCCGGTTCGGCTTCGAGCTGCGCGCGGTCGGGCACAACCCGAACGCCGCCGCGACCGCCGGCATCAAGGTCGGCACCACCATCGCGCTGACCATGGCGCTGGCGGGTGCGCTGGCCGGCCTCGGCGGCACCAGCGTGGCGCTGGGCACCGCCCCGGCGCTGACCGTGGACATGCTCGGCCAGATCGGCTTCAACGGCATCCTGGTCGCGCTGCTCGGCCGGGTCCGGCCGTGGGGCGTGGTCGGCGCGGGCCTGCTGTTCGGCGCGCTCCAGGCGGGCGGCAACGCGATGCAGACCTTCTCCGGCGTCTCCGTCGAGCTGGTCGGCGTGATCCAGGCACTGATCGTCCTCTTCGTCGCCGCCCCGGCGCTGGTGAAGTCGATCTACAGGCTGCGCAGGTCGCCGGCTGCCGCCGCGCAGGCCGGATTGGCGAAGGGGTGAGCGTGACTACCTCCACGATGGATGTCGAGCTGGCGGTGCCGGAGGCCTACTGGACCCGCGCCCGCAAGACCGGCGCGGTGATGACCGGCCTGGGCCTGCTCGCCACGATCCTGTTCGGGGCGCTGGCCTCGTCGGAGAACGCGCGGTTCGCGCTCGGCGAGACCGTCGCCGGCGCCGGGTTCGACGTGCCGGGCAACGTCGGCGCGATCTTCTTCGGCCTGGTCGCGGTCGCCGCCGGCCTGGCGCTGCTGTTCACCGGCCGGCACTTCGGCGTGCTGACCGGGGTGGCCCTGCTGGGCTTCATCATCTCGGCGCTGTGCTGGCAGATGTCGGTGTCGCCGGTGTCGCACACGATGCCGCTGGGCTTCATCGCCGCGGCCACCTTCACCGCGTCGATCCCGCTCATCTTCGGCTCGCTCGGCGGCGTGCTCTGCGAGCGCAGCGGCGTGGTCAACGTGGCGATCGAGGGCCAGCTGCTCACCGGCGCCTTCTTCGGCGCGCTGTTCGGCACGGTGACCGGCAGCTTCTGGGTCGGCCTGGTGGCCGCGGCCGTCGGCGGCCTGCTGCTGTCGGCGATCCTGGCCGTCTTCGCCATCAAGTACCTGGTGGACCAGGTCGTGGTCGGCATCGTGCTGAACGTGTTCGCGGGCGGCCTCACCGCCTTCTTCTACGAGCAGGTGATGCGGCCCGACACGGACGCGTACAACTTCCCGGGCAAGGTGCCGACCTGGCCGATCCCCGGCCTGGTGGACATCCCGGTGCTGGGCCCGGCGCTGTTCAACGGCAACGTGTTCAGCTACGGCGCGCTGATCGCGGTCGTCGTGGTCACCGTCGCGCTGTTCCGCACCCGCTGGGGCCTGCGGACCCGGGCGGTCGGCGAGCACCCCGCCGCGGCGGACACCGTCGGCATCCGGGTGCTCGGGCTGCGCTACCTGAACGTGCTCATCGCGGGTCTGGTGGCCGGTTTCGGCGGCGCCTACTTCTCGATGCTGTCCACCACCGGGTTCAGCAAGTACATGGTCAGCGGCGCGGGCTTCATCGCGCTGGCCGCCATGATCTTCGGCCGGTGGCACCCCGTCGGGGCGTTCTTCGCCTCGCTCTTCTTCGGTTTCTTCGGCGCGCTGACCGGCTTCCTGAACAGCATCAGCAGCCCCATCCCCAGCCAGTTCCTGAGCATGCTGCCCTACGTCGCCACGATCTTCGCGGTGGCGGGCCTGGTCGGGCGCGTACGCGCGCCCGCGGCCGACGGCAAGCCGTACATCAAGGGCTGACGCGCGAACGCGTAACGTGGATGGTCCGATCTTGCGGGGGCGCCGAACCGGCGCCCTCGCGGGTCGGGCGGAACAGAAAGAGGTGTCGCCATGGACGTCGACTGGGAGAAACTGCGCGAAGAAGCGGTGCGGGTGATGCACCGGGCGTACGCGCCGTACTCGAAGTTCCCGGTCGGGGCGGCGGGACTCGTCGACGACGGCAGGGTCGTGGTCGGCTGCAACGTGGAGAACGCCGCCTACGGCGTGGTGCTGTGCGCCGAGTGCGGGATGGTGTCCCAGCTGCACGCCACCGGCGGCGGCCGGCTGGTCGCCATGGCCTGCGTGAACGCCGACGGCGACCCGCTGCTGCCGTGCGGCCGGTGCCGCCAGCTGCTGTGGGAGCAGGGCGGACCGCGCATGCTGGTGGACGCGCCCGGCGGGGTGCTCACCATGGCCGAGCTGCTGCCGCACGGGTTCGGCCTGGCGGAGCTGGAAGCCGTCAACGGAGGGGTCGCGTGAGCGGCCTGATCATCGGGTCCGGTGCGGCCCGGAGTGGAGCAGGGCAATGAGTTTCGCGGCTGTCGACGTCATCCGCGCCAAGCGGGACGGCGGGGCGCTCACCGACGCGCAGATCGACTGGGTCGTCGACGCGTACACCCGCGGTCAGGTCGCCGACGAGCAGATGTCGGCGCTGGCCATGGCGATCCTGCTGCGCGGCATGACCGACGCGGAGATCGCCCGGTGGACCGCCGCGATGATCGCCTCCGGCGAGCGGCTGGACCTGTCGAAGGTGTCCCGGCCGACCGTGGACAAGCACTCCACCGGCGGCGTCGGCGACAAGATCACGCTGCCGCTGACGCCGCTCGTGGCCGCCTGCGGCGCGGCCGTGCCGCAGCTGTCCGGGCGCGGCCTCGGCCACACCGGCGGCACCCTGGACAAGCTGGAGTCGATCCCCGGCTGGCGGGCCGCGCTCAGCAACGAGGAGTTCATCGCGCAGCTGCGCGACGTCGGCGCGGTGATCTGCCAGGCCGGCGAGGGGCTTGCCCCGGCCGACCGCAAGCTGTACGCCCTGCGTGACGTCACCGGCACCGTCGAGGCCATCCCGCTGATCGCCAGCTCGATCATGAGCAAGAAGATCGCCGAGGGCACCGGCGCGCTGGTGCTCGACGTGAAGGTCGGCACAGGCGCGTTCATGAAGTCCGTCGACGACGCCCGCGAGCTGGCCCGGACCATGGTGGAGCTGGGCCGGGCCTCCGGCGTCGACACGGTCGCCCTGCTCACCGACATGAACACCCCGCTCGGCCTGGCGATCGGCAACGCCGTCGAGGTGCAGGAGTCGCTGGACGTACTGGCCGGCGGCGGGCCCGCCGACGTGGTCGAGCTGACCCTGGCCCTGGCCCGCGAGATGCTGTCGGCCGCCGGGCTCGACGACGTGGACCCCGCCGACGCGCTGCACGACGGCCGGGCCATGGACTCGTGGCGGGCGATGATCCGCGCCCAGGGCGGCGACCCCGACGCGCCGCTGCCGGTGGCCCGCGAGGTCGAGCAGGTGCGGGCCGACCGCGCCGGCACCGTCGCCTCGATCGACGCGCTCGGCGTCGGGCTGGCCGCCTGGCGGCTCGGCGCCGGCCGGGCCCGCAAGGAGGACCCGGTCAGCGCCGCCGCCGGCGTGGTGCTGCACAAGCGCCCCGGCGACCGGGTCGCCGCCGGCGACGTGCTCTACGAGCTGCGCGCCGACGACGACTCCCGGATGGCCGCGGCGAAGGCGGACGCGGCGTCGGCCGTCACCATCGGAGTCGGGCCGGTGCCGGTGCGCCCGCTGATCATCGACCGGATCGGGTGAGCCCATGGCCGTGCCCGCACCGGATCCCCTCGCCGTGCGCGCGGCCAGCTTCCAGGAGCTGACGCGGCTGGGCGTGCCGCTGCCGCCGGACACCTTCCCGCTGGTGTGGGATGCCCAGGACGCGGTGGAGCTGCGTCACACGGGCGAGCTGGAGGCCCGCGCGGTCATCCTGCACGTCCTGCTGGAACGCTGCTTCGGCATGCCCGCCCCGGCCGCGGAGAAGTGGCTGGACACCAACCGCCTCATCCCGGACGTCACCGAGCCCGAGTGGGCCTGGATCTCCGCCGAGATCGGCGACCGCCAGTCCTTCGCGCTGCACCTGGACGCGCTGGCCGGCCTGGCCTGGGTGCTCGGCATCAGCAAGACCCTCGACCCGCTGCTGCCCCCGCCCCGGGTGCTCGAGCAGCTGCCCGACCTGCTCGCCGACGAGTCGTTCGAGCAGTGGCGCGCCCGTACGCTGGCCGCCCCGCGCGACCCCACGGTCGTCGCCGCCGCGCTCGACCTGCACTACTGCCTCGACTGGTCGTTCCAGGAGCTGGAACGCCAGGGGCTGCCCTGCCCCGGTGAGCTGAACGCCAACGCGATCGGCCAGCGGCGCTGGGCGCTGGAGTGGGCCACCGTCTTCGTCGGCGAGTTCCACGACCCGCCGGGCGGCTGGGAAGAGGTCGACCTGTCGGTGTGACGGGCCCGCCCGCCCGCTCACGGCAGGCGGGTGGGCACTACGGCCACACGCTGCCCGCCCAGCGGCACCGGGTGGCAGCCCGCCGCCACGCACACGAAGACCTCGTCGAACGACTCCCGGCCCCCGGCCACGGCGGCCAGCTCCGCCGGGCCGAGCCAGCCGGCCGGTTGCAGCGGGCCGTCGTGGCCGCCGAGCTCCCGGACCCGGCCCACGGCGAGGTCGGCGGTGCGGAACAGGCGCAGCCTGCCTTCCCCCGACGGGAGGTCGACCGGGCCGAGGGTGAGCGCGACCAGCGAGCCGTCGGGCGACAGCGACGCGCCCAGCACCGTCCAGCCGGGCAGGCACGCCGCCGCCCGCGGGAGCCGCAGGGTGCGGCCCAGCCCGGCCACCCGGACACAGCCGGCGCCGTCGGGGACCAGCGCCGTGGCGCCGTCGCCGGACACGTCCGCGACCAGCACGTCCTCGGTCACCGTGGCGGTGCCGGTGCGCAGGTCGTACGCGACCAGGCCGGTGATCGCGCCGGCGTGGGCGCCTTCGAGCACGCCCCAGCTGACCAGCAGCCGGTCGCCGGTGAGCCACATGTCGTGGACCTGGTTGCCGCGGGCGGCCGTGCGCACGTCGAGGCGGGTCCGCTCGCGGCCGGACGGCAGGTCGTAGAGGTACAGGTACGGGTGCAGGTAGGCGGCCATCGCCCGCCCGTCGGCCCGGAACGCGGTCTGCGCGCCCGTCAAGCGCGGGGCGAAGTCGCGCAGCCGGCCGTCGTCGCCGAGGAACGCGGCGACGTGCATGGCGAGCGGGTCGTCGGCCGTGGTGCGCACGACCCAGCCCGCGGCCACGCGTACCGCGTCGACCGGCCGGGTGTTCGCGGCCAGGGGGATGCGCACGGGTGGGCCCTCAGGCCGGTGGAGGAGGCCCGCCGCGTCGAGCGTCGTCAGGCCCGGCGCGGTGATCCCGGGCGGCGGCGGGGACGGCGCCGGATCGGCGGTCGGGGTCACGGGCTCCGCGGGGACGGTGACCGTGCCGGTGGGACGGTCCGCGGGGGGAGGTTGGGTCGCGTAGGCCTGGAGTCCGATCCCGACCAGCGCGGCGACCACGGCGACCGCCGCGACGGTGGCGCCACTGCGCATGGCGGCCTTGCGGCCGACGGCGAACCGGCGTCGCAGCAGCTCTTCGGCGACCTCGTCCGGATCGCGGTGCACCAGGCGCAGTTCTTCACCGGGCGCGGACGCGGTCTGGACTTCAGGAGTGGGCTGCGGTTGCGGCAGGGCCTCGAACTGGGGCGTGGCTTCGGGCGTGCATGCGAGCTGGGAGGCGGGCGCGGGCTTGGACGTGGCTGCGGCCTCGGGCTCAGACTCCGGCTCGGCGGTGTCGACGGGCTCAGGCGCGGATTCGGCCGTGTTGTCGGGCTGAGGCGCGGGTTCGGCGGTGTCGCCGGGGTCGGGCTTGGGCTCGGTGGTGTCGTCCGGCTCGGGCCCGGTCGCCCCGTGCGGGTCGTCGTGGTGGTCGTGCATGGTTCCCCCGTTCGCGTTGTCGCGAGGAGGACGCGCAGACCACCGCTTGCAGTGTCGTCCGTCGCGAAGTCTTTCGGTTGATCTTTCCTGGCCGAACGGGTCGTTACCCGAGGCTGCTATTCCGCCGGGCGCGGGCGGTAGCGGCCGATGCGGACGGACGCGGTGCAGGAGACCGGCCCGGTGGCGTGCGCGCGGTCGTGGAACGCGTTGGGGCCCATCGCGATCAGCTGTTCCGCCTGCGCCGCGGTCAGGTCCAGCGCCCACTCCAGGACCTGCTCGTCCTCGGCGGTGAAGTCGGCCAGCTCCCGGGCCAGCCGCTCGGCTTTGGACGGGTCGACCGACAGCAGGCCGAGCCGCTCGCGCAGCTCGGCGAGGTGGCGCTCGGTCGGGGTGACCACGACGAGCAGCCCGTGCGCGGCCAGCACGCGCCGCATCTGCGTGCCGTTGCGCGGGGCGAAGACGTTGAGCAGCAGGTCCACGCTGCCGTCGGCGAGCGGCAGGGTGCCCCAGGTGTCGGCCAGCACCGCCCCGGCCCGCGGGTGCGCCCGGGCGGCCCGCCGCAGCGCCGCCTTGCTCACGTCGAACGCGAGCCCCTCCGCTGCCGGCACCCCCGCCAACACCGCCGCCAGGTAGTACCCCGTCCCCGCGCCCAGGTCCACCACCAGCGGCCCGCGCCCGCCCGGTCGATCATGAAGTTGTGGCGACGACACGCCGTCGACCCGTGCCACAAGTTCATGATCGACGGCGCGGTGGGCCAGGTGGGCCAGGTGGGCTGCGAGGGGGTGGTAGTGGCCTGCGGAGAGGAAGGCGGTGCGGGCCTCGACCATGGCCGGGGTGTCGCCCTCGGGCAGCCTGCGGCCGGTGCCGAGGTGGAGGTAGCCATGGCGGTTGAGGTCGAAGCCGTGGGCGCGGGGGCAGCGCAGGGTGCCGTCGGTACGCGACAGCGGCGACGCGCAGACGGGGCAGCGCAGTGCGTCAATCATGGCGGCGGAGAGCACACCGAATATCTTGGTGCATGTGACTCCGACCTATGACGAGATCGTCAAGGCGCCCAAGGCGCTGCTGCACGACCACCTCGACGGCGGGCTGCGTCCGGCGACCGTCGTCGAGCTGGCCGCCGAGATCGGGCACGAGCTGCCCGCCACCGACCCTGCCGAGCTGGGCGAGTGGTTCGTCTCGGCGGCCGACAGCGGGTCGCTGGAGCGCTACCTGGAGACGTTCGCGCACACCGTGGCCGTGATGCAGACCGCACCGGCGCTGCGCCGGGTGGCCCGCGAGTGCGCGCTCGACCTGGCCGCCGACGGGGTGGTGTACGCCGAGGTGCGCTACGCCCCCGAGCAGCACCTGACCGCCGGGCTGACCCTGCCCGAGGTGGTGGAGGCGGTGCTGGCCGGGTTCGCCGAGGGCAGCGCGCTGGCGGCCGAGGCGGGCACGCCGATCCGGGTCGGCACGCTGCTGACCGCGATGCGCCACGCCGCCCGCTCGATGGAGATCGCCGAGCTGTCCACGGCGTACCGGGACGCGGGCGTGGTCGGCTTCGACATCGCCGGCGCCGAGGCGGGCTACCCGCCCACCCGTCACCTGGACGCGTTCGAGTACCTCCAGCGGGAGAACTTCCACTTCACGATCCACGCGGGCGAGGCGTTCGGGCTGCCGTCGATCTGGCAGGCGATCCAGTGGTGCGGCGCCGACCGGCTCGGGCACGGCGTGCGCATCGTCGACGACATCGAGCCCGCCACGGGCGCGCTGGGCCGGCTCGCCGGGTACGTCCGCGACAAGCGGATCCCGCTGGAGCTGTGCCCGTCGTCGAACGTGCAGACCGGCGCCGCCGCGTCGATCGCCGAGCACCCCATCGGGCTGCTGCGCGACCTGCGCTTCCGGGTGACGGTGAACACCGACAACCGCCTGATGAGCGGCACCTCGATGTCGCGGGAGATGGCGCTGCTGGTGGAGGCGTTCGGCTGGGGCTGGGCGGAGCTGCAGTGGTTCACCATCAACGCGATGAAGAGCGCGTTCATCCCGTTCGACGAGCGGCTCGCGATCATCAACGAGGTGATCAAGCCGGCTTACGCGAAGCTGCTGTGAGCAGCGTCCGCGCGCGGCGTTGCAGTGCCGCCGCGGACGTGGGCCGGCAGCCCAGCGCGGACTGCCGGCCCAGCACCAGCGGGTCCTCCCGCCACAGCCGCAGGCCGCGGCGCACCAGCACCATCGGCGGCTTGCGGTGCTCGGCCAGGTCGCGCACCAGGCGCCGGGCGAAGGTGACGGTGCGCGGGCGGCGCAGCGCGAGCGCGTCGGCCAGCACGTCGGCCTTGGTGCAGGCCTCGACGAGGTCGGCGGCGAAGATGCCCTCGGCGAAGAACAGCGGCGCCCCGTCCAGGCTGAACGTCTGCGCGCCGATTCGGGCACTGAGGCTGATGTCGTACACCGGGACCTGGGTCTGCCCCGTCTCGGCCAGCTGTGTGACAGCCGTCATAGCCGCGTCGAAGTCCCAGGAAAGAGGGGACTCCCAGTCGACCATCTCATTCACTCGGGGGAGTGTCAGATCGGTCCCTTCCTTGTAAAAATCGTCGAGGCACAGGACCGGTAGTCCGGTCTGCCGGGCTACGTACGATTTGCCGGATCCGGAGGGACCGGCAAGAAGGATAACTCGGGCTTTTGGGACGCTCACCTTGCGTGACTCCAAGGAAACTGCGGGCTGAACTGAGTGGTTGGCCTGCAAGAGCATCCCATCCGGTGTCGGATTCCAGGCAGCCTGGGCTTTCCTCTTTTCACCGGGCGTGATGGAATCTCGGGGGTCCGTCCCTAAGCTCGCCGGGACGGGCTGTGTACGGTGCCCGGCGCGACCCCCGCGCCATCCGCCGCGGCGGGATTCGATGGTGGTACCGACAGGAGGGCGGTGACGTGAGTAAGCGGCCAGGAACGCAGAACAACGCGGTCCTTTCGCGTCTCCGACGGCCAGTGAGCCGGCTCCGGGACATGCCGATCTGGTCCAAGCTGGGCCTGATCATGATCGTCCCGACTCTGGCCACGATCGTCGTTGGTACCAACGGTCTGTTGGACAACCTCGACACGGCCACAGGCGCCGACCGCACACGGATTCTGTCCGTGCTGGTCAAGGAGTCCGGAGCACTCGTCGACGACCTGCAGAACGAGCGGGCCGCGGCGGTGATGCTGCTCGGCACGCCCAACACCCCGCCGGCCTCGTACGAGGTCGCCGGCAAGCTGGTGGACGAGGCCCGGCGGCCGTACGCGCAGCAGCGCGGCGCGCTGGTGGACGCCGACAGCGGCCTGCGCGACCTGCTGGAGCAGATCGACACCAGCCTCGCGAGCCTGCCGTCCGTGCGCGAGCAGGTCAAGGACAAGAAGATCCGCCAGTCCGACGCGGCGATCCGCTACCAGGTGCTCATCGACAACCTGCTGCAGATCCGCGACCGGGCCGCCCAGATCGCCGGTAGCGGTGAGCTCGGTGACGGCCTGCGCGCCGCCAGCGCCATCGCGACGGCCAAGAAGTACCTGTCCGAGGAGCGCGTCATCGTGCACCGGGCGTACATGCTCAACGAGCTGAACGCCGGTCTGCACCGTGACTTCATCGCCACCCTGACCGGCCAGGAGCAGGCGCAGCAGGCGTTCGAGTCGGTCGCCAGCAACGCCGACGTCGACCTCTACAAGAGCCAGGTGACCGGCCCGGTGCTCCGGAAGTCGGTCAAGTTCCAGGGTGAGCTGGAGGCGCTCACCAGCGACTCGCTCAGCTCCCTCAACTTCACCATCGGCGAGTGGGACCAGGCGGTCCGCGACCACGGCGCCCTGCTGCGCAAGGTCGAGCAGCAGCTCGACTCCCAGGTCGAGACCACCGCCAGCGACCTGCGTGACGAGGTCACCCAGCAGGTGCTCGTGCAGACCGGTCTGCTCCTGGGCATGCTGCTGCTGGCGATCCTCTTCGCCTGGCTCGTGGCCCGCTCGATGGCGCGGTCGCTGCGCGAGCTGCGGCACGGCGCGCTGAGCATCGCCCAGTACGGCCTGCCCCAGGCGGTGGCCCGACTGCGCGACCCGGCGCTGTCCTCGCAGCTGTCGCCGGTGCAGGTGGCCAACCAGATCGCCGAGCCGCTGCCGGTGCGCAGCAAGGACGAGTTCGGCCAGGTGACCGAGGCGTTCAACGCGGTCCACCTGGAGGCCGTCCGCACCGCCGCCGAGCAGGCCGCCCTGCGGTCCTCGGTCGCGACGATGTTCGTCAACCTCGCCCGCCGTTCGCAGATCCTGGTCGACCGGCTCATCGGTCACCTGGACCGGCTGGAGCGCGGTGAGGAGGACCCGGACCGGCTGGCCGAGCTCTTCCAGCTGGACCACCTCGCCACCCGAATGCGGCGTAACGACGAGAACCTCCTGGTGCTCGCCGGCGCCGACTCGACCCGTGTGCAGCGCGAGCCCGCGGCCCTGCTGGACGTGCTCCGCGCCGCCCAGTCCGAGGTCGAGCACTACACCCGGATCGAGTTCGGGGTCATCGACCGGGACATCGAGGTCGCCGCGCACGCGGTCAACGACCTGGTGCACCTCATCGCCGAGCTCTTCGACAACGCCACCGCGTTCTCGCCGCCGGACTCGTCCGTCATGGTCGAGGCCCGCCGCGTCGGCGACCGCTCGGTGCTCTACGTCGAGGACCACGGCATCGGCATCTCGCCGGACATGCTCGCCGAGATCAACGAGAAGCTGGCCAGCCCGCCGCAGGTGGACGTGGCAGTCTCCCGGATGATGGGCCTGGTCGTGGTCGCGCGGCTCGCCGCCCGCCACGGTGTCAAGGTCGAGCTGCGCCTGTCGGCCGACCGGGGCATCATCGCCGACGTCACCCTGCCGACCGCGGTCCTCGTGCCGCGGGCGCTGGCGGGTCGCGGCGCCGGTGGCCCGGCGCAGGGTCGCGAGCTGCCCTCGACCGCCGTGGGCGGCGTCCGGCAGCAGCAGCCGCCGGCGGCACCGCCGCAGCGCTCGTCCTCGTTCGCGCCGCTGGCGCTGGAGTCCGGCTCCGGCCTGGGCGCCGGTGCGGCGGGCCGCCAGGTCAACGGCGGCAGCGGCGGCGGTGGCCGGCTCTTCGACGCCCCGCCCGCCCCGCCCGCGCCCGAGCTGCCGGTCAACACCCCGCCGTCGCGGGCCGGCATGCCCGCCTGGTCGGACCTGACCGGTGTCAACGGTTCGGACGCGTCCCGGCGCGGTGGCGAGCAGCTGCCGCAGCGGCGCACCCCCGAGCGCGCCGTCGACGCCGAGCTCGACCGTCCGGAGGGATTCGGCGGCCCGCAGATCCCGCGGCAGCCGTCGTCGCCGCCGGAGGAGCGCGCCACGCCGTCGTGGAACCAGCAGAGCTGGGCCACGCCGACCGTGCCGCCGTCCAACACGCCGCCTCAGGTGCCCACCAGCAGCCCGTACGCGAGCCCTGGCATGCCGATCTCGGCGGTGCCGGTGTCGGCGGTGCCGGTCTCGGCAGCGCCCGTCTCGGCGGCTCCGGTGGACGTGCCCGCATCGGCCGCGCCGCCCGTGTGGCCGCCGGTCACCCGTGACGAGCGGCCCTCGACGCCGGACATGACGGCCGAGATGCCGCGGATCCCGGCCGAGTACCCGGTCGTGGACACCCGGTTCCCGGTGGCGGACGAGACGATGGAGCTGCCGATCTTCCGGGAGCTCGAGTCGGCCTGGTTCAGCACCCGGCGCACGGCTGTCGATGCGCCAGCTCAGGAGCAGAAAACTGCCCCTCCCGCGAACGTCCCCCAAGACACTACGATCACCGCACAGTTCCCCGCCGTGGACCGTGACGTCCAGGCCGGGAGCAACGGTGGACCGAAGGTCAGCACAGCGACGGGTGCACCCGACTCGTCGGGCAGGGACGTGGACATGGGGAGTACGCAGACCGGGCGCGCGGCCGGCGGCTACGAGGTGCCGGCTCCGTACCGGCCGAGCTGGCAGACCGCAGCTGATGACGGGTGGGCAGCCGCGAGCGCGGTGGCCGCAGCCAGCACCAGCACGACTTCAATGGAATCGACGGCCGCGGGCCTGCCCAGGCGCACCCCGATGGCGCAGCTGGTCCCGGGTGGTGTCGAGAAGGGCACCACCACGGTGCAGCGCCGGACGCCGGAGGGCGTGCGGGGTCTGCTCTCCGCGTACCACCGCGGCGTGCAGCGCGGCCGCACTCAGCACAAGGACGATGATGTGATTCCGGGCTCCACCGAGGCCGGAAGCCAGTCTGGCAAGGAGCAGGAGGCATGACCACTACGCAGGATCTTGGTTGGCTGTTGGCCAACTTCGCCGACCGGGTGCCGGGCGTCGCCCACGCGGTCGCCGTGTCCGCGGACGGCCTACTGCTCGCGTCCTCCCGGGATCTTCCCCGGGACCGGGCCGACCAGCTGGCTGCCATCGCGTCCGGTCTGGTGAGCCTTACGCAAGGCGCCGCCCGCTGTTTCGAAGGCGGTGCGGTGTTGCAGACTGTCGTGGAGATGGACAACGGGTTCCTTTTCCTGATGTCCATCTCGGATGGCTCCTCGTTCGCGGTGCTCGCGTCGCGAAGCTGCGACGTGGGCCAGGTCGGGTACGAGATGGCACTGCTGGTCGACCGGGTGGGCGACGCGCTCACCCCGGCACCGCGCAGCGCCGCGGGCGTGCTGGGCTGAGGCACTACCGTCCCGGAGGGTCCGGGGACGGCACTGGGGAAGGGGGTGAACGGCGACGATGCCCGACAGAGATGAACCGACTGGCGCGTTGGTGCGGCCGTACGCCGTTACCCGTGGCCGCACCCGGCCGCGATTGGAGATCGCGATAGAGGCGCTGGTGGAGACGACCGTACGTGGTCGATCCGCTGGCACCTCGGGTCGCGGCGGCCACGGGCGGGAACATCAACACATCGCGTCCCTGTGCGACGGCAAGGTGCAGTCGCTCGCTGAGATCGCGGCACGGATGCGGCTGCCGCTCGGCGTCGCCCGTGTCCTCATCGCGGACATGGCGGCGGACGGCCTGGTCGCCGTATACGAGCCGACGTCGTTTGAGAGCAACGACGCGGTAGGTACTGAACTGCTGGAGAGGGTACTCAGTGGACTTCGGAGGCTCTGACATGTCACACCGCCCGGGTGCAACGCCCGGCGGTCGTGTGACATCGGCGAAGATTGTCATCGCCGGCGGCTTCGGCGTCGGCAAGACGACGCTGGTAGGTTCCGTTTCGGAGATCACGCCGCTGACCACTGAAGCGATTATGACTTCGGCGGGTGTCGGCGTGGATGACACGCGCCAGATTCCCAACAAGACCACCACCACGGTGGCCATGGACTTCGGCCGTATCTCCATCGACCGTGACCTCATCCTGTACCTGTTCGGCACCCCTGGCCAGACCCGGTTCTGGTTCATGTGGGACGAGCTGGTGCGGGGTGCGATCGGCGCGGTCGTCATGGTGGACACGCGCCGGCTGGCCGACTGCTTCGCGGCGATCGACTTCTTCGAGCACCGCAAGCTGCCGTATCTGATCGCGATCAACTGCTTCGACGGGCAGCAGTTCCACAACGCACAGGACGTGCGGGACGCGCTGGCGATCTCGTCGGACGTGCCGGTGGTCAGCTGCGACGCGCGCAACCGCGAGTCGACCAAGCAGGTGCTGATCTCGCTGGTGGAGTACGTCCTCTCGATGCGGCGTACCCGCACGGGCGTCTCCGCCTGACATAGCGCACACGAAGGCCCGCTGTCCCCGGACAGCGGGCCTGAAGTGCTTCCCGCACTCCGCCAGTCGCAACTCTTAAAAGGTCGCGGCCTCCAGCAGGTGTGGAGGCCGCGACTTTCTGAGAGTTG
This sequence comes from Catellatospora sp. NPDC049609, assembly GCF_040675365.1. Taxonomy (NCBI): domain Bacteria; kingdom Bacillati; phylum Actinomycetota; class Actinomycetes; order Micromonosporales; family Micromonosporaceae; genus Catellatospora; species Catellatospora sp. NPDC049609. The sequence goes on from NZ_JBFAOU010000038.1 coordinate 40,911, forward strand.
CGCGGGGAGGGGCCGGGGCCGGTCAGGTCAGCTGAGGCGGACCCAGGCGCCGCCGCGCACGGTGAAGGGGATGAGGGCGTCGGGCTCGAGGCCGCCGTGGGAGATGGGCTGGAACGAGTACGCCCCGGCGATGCCCTCGATCGGGCCGCCCTCCAGGCGTCCCCGCAGCCGCTGCGGGTCCAGGCTCACCGCGCGCCGGGCGGCGGTCGCCAGCAGGGTCAGCGCGTCGGCCGCGTACGGCGCGAAGCCGCTGAACGAGCCGTACTGCTGGATGTAGCGGTAGACGAAGGCGCGGGCGGCGCGTCCGGAGGGCGTGGTGGCCATCGTGGGCGCCCCGGCGAGCACGACGGGGTGCACGATGTAGGTGCCCTCCATCGCGCGGCCGTTGGGGCCGCTGAGGGTCTCGTCGGCGCCCGCGCCGGGGTCGAGGATGAACTTGCCCTTGAAGCCGGCGCTGCGCACTGCGGCCACGGCGGCGGCGCTCAGCGGCGCCTGCGCCCACACGATGACCGCGTCGGGCTCGGCTTCGACGATGCTCTCCGCCGCGGCCCCGAACGCCCGGCCGGTCTTGGGCAGCCGCACCGTCGTGACCAGCTCGCGGCTGACGGTGAGCAGGGCGCGGGGCAGGGCCCGCACGCCGGCGTCGCCGTGCCCGTCCGACGAGGCGAGCACCGCGACCTTCTCCAGGCCGAGCTTGCGCAGCTCGCGGCCCATCAGGGCGGCGACGTCGGAGGCGTTGGGGCCGAGCTGGTAGACGAACTTGCGCTGCGGCAGCGGCACGACCATGTCGTCACCGCTGTTGAGGCAGAGCAGCGGGACCTTCTTCTCCTCGGCGACCGCGATCATCGTGCGCGCGGTCTCCACGGTCACGCCGCCGATGACGGCGCTGACCTTGTCCTGCTCGATGAGGTCCTTGGCGTTCTGCGCGGCGGTGGCGGGGTTGCCGCCGTTGTCCTTGACCACCAGGCGGATGAAGAGCCGGCCCTGGCCGTACGGGATGCCCACGGAGTTGATCTCTTCGGCGCCCACCTTCAGCGCCTGCTCCTGGAGCTTGCCGAGGGTGGAGCCGGTGCCGGTCAGCTCGAGGCTGGCGCCGATGACGAACTCGCCGGTGGCGCCGGCCTCGGTGGCCTCCGGCTCGGAGCAGCCCGCCAGCAGCGCCCCGGCGATCAGACCCAACCCGCCGGTGAGAGCGTTGCGTCGGGTAAGTCCACCTGTGGCGCTGTTCATGACGTGCCTTTCCGTGGTGCAGGGGTGCATGGGCAGTGGTGTGAGCCACTGCCGCACACGTATCGTGCTGGCCCGCCGAGGCGGGGGTCAAGCTCGCAGACTATGGCCAGGAACACATTGCCGCTGGTCGCGGCCGACGTGGCACCGCCGGTCAGCGGTAGTTGGCCGCCCGGTAGTTGTAGTCGTCCCGGTCGTCGCGCGAGTCGTGCTGCTCCCGGCTGAAGTCCCAGCCGTTGGCGGACTCGCGGCCCGGCCTGCCGCCGACGGCGAAACCGCTGCCGCCGATCTCCTGGTTGCCGCGCCGCCACCCACGGAAGTAGTTGCTGGTGTGGGCGGCGATACCGGCCGCGTCGCGGACTATCCGCAGCGGCCGCTCCTCGCGCAGCGGCGTCGAGCCGGGCACCAGGTTCGCCTGCGGCACGCGGCGGGGCAGGCCGGCGGTGGTGTCGTCGCCGACCGACGGCCGGGCGGCCTGCTCGGCGGCGCGCCAGCCGCTGTCCATGGTCGAGTTCCAGGTGACCTCGTCCTCGCCGCCGGGATCGTTGAACCAAGCTGAGGAGACCGAGGCGAAGATCAGCAGGTCGTCGTCCTCGCCGGCGGCCGGGCTGGAGGCCCGCTCGGTGCGGCGGGGCTTGGGCCGGGCGCCGGTCAGGGCGCTGTCGTCGACCAGCCGCAGCGGCGGCTCCTCGCGCCCGCCGCGACCGCCGTTGCGGCGGGCGGCGGACTCGTCGACCAGGCGCAGGGCCGGCGACTCGGGCAGCACCAGGTCGTCGTCGAGCCAGGGCGGCGTGACGCGCTGGTCGCCCCCGCGGGCCGGCTCTTCCGGCTCCGGGTTCAGCGGCCAGTTGGCGCGGGACCCGGCCGGCGCGGGCGGGGCCATGCCCAGCGGGTCGTCCGCGGGGCGGCCCGGCATGCGGGTGATGTCGGTCGGCACGTCGGTGGCCGACGGCGGGTTGTAGCCGCGCGGCAGCCGCTCGTCGAAGTCGTGGTGGACGTCCTCGCGCTGGAAGCCGCGCGCCCGCTCGGCGAGCTCGCTCGCCAGGTCCGGGGCCGGCTGCTGGTAGCCGCGCGCACGCCGCTCGGCGGCCTCGTCCTGCGGGTAGCTGCGCTGGCCGCGCTCGGCGGGCTCGTCCTGCTGGTAACCGCGGGAACCGCGCTCGGCGGGCTCGTTCTGCGGGTAGCCGCGCTGGCCGCGCTCGGCGATCTCGTCCTGCGGGTAGCCGCGCTGCCCGCGCTCCGGGGTGTCGTTCTGCTGGTAGCCCCGCGGGCCGCGCTCGGCGCGCTGGTCCCTGGGGTCGGCAGGCTGCTGGTAGCCGCCGCGCTGGGTGCGCGCGGGCGCCTCGTCGAGCGGGTCGTCGGCCGACTGGAAGCCGCGGGCGGCCCGCTCGGCGAGCTCGCTGGCCAGCTCGGCGGCGGACTGCTGGTGGCCGCGGGTGGCCGGCTCGGCCTCGTACGCCTGCTCGGGCGCGGCCGGGGCGGGGTTGAACCCGCGCGCGGCGCGCTCGTTGTTGATGGCGGCGTTGGTCAGCGTCGGCACGAACGGCTGGTTGTTGTCGATCGGCGCGCGGGAGGTGCGCTGCGCCGGGATCGGCGCCTGCCGCGGCGGGATCGGGGTCGGCGCCTGCCGGGTGGGCGCGGGAGCCGCCGGCTGCGCTCCTGCGGGGTTGGCGACGAGCGGGGTACCCGTGATCGGGGTCGGCTCGAATCCGGGCGGCACGGGCGGCATGGAGGGCGCCCACGCGGGTCGCTCGACCGGCGGCGGCGCGGACGGCGCCGCGACGACCGGCTCGGGCGCGACCGGCGGAGCCTGGACCGGCCGCGGCTGTGCCGGGACGGCGCTGACCGGGGTCGGCTGCCGGCGGCGGCCACCGGTGGCGGCCGGGGCGGCGGGCGGCGCGGAGGTCACGGCGACACCGGTGCGGCGGCCGGCCGCCTGCGCCGGGGCCACGACGGGGGGCAGCGGCGCCATCCGCTCGGCGAGGGTGTCGATCAGGGCGGCGCTCGCGGCGTCGACCGAGCGCACGGCGGCGACGCTGTAGCGCACCGAGTCGCCGACGGCCGCGGTCAGCTGCTTGCCGACGCCGTTGCGCCGGGGCGTCTCGGCGATGGCCACGCGCAGCGCGGTGACCGCCTCCAGGGCGGTGGCGCTGTCGCAGATGCCGTCGGCCACCAGCCGCCCGGCGACCGCCTCGGCGGTGGCGCCGTTGTCACGGTTGCGGGAGCCGGCCTGGCCGGCCAGCATGCCCGGCTCGGGCAGCGCCTCCAGCACGGCCAGCGCGACCGGGGCGGCGGGGTCGGGGTAGGCGCGCAGCGCGGCGGGGTAGAGCTCGCGCAGCACCTCGCGCAGGGCGACGGCGGCGGCGTGCCGGCCCACGGCCAGCGCGGCGTGCGCGGCCAGGACGGGCTTGAACGCGACGAACTCGCGGGGCGCCGGACCGACCACGGCGGACAGGGCGCCGGCCTGCAGCGCGCGGGCCAGGCCCACGGCGCGGCGCTCGTCGGGGGTGGAGTCGACCTCGTCCATGGACTCGTCGTCGGCGAACCGGTCCGCGAAGTCGTCGGCGGTCTCGTCGTCGGTGTACGCGATCGCGCGGCCGCCCGCCGCGAGCAGCGAGATGACCTGGTGGTCGTCGCTGTCCACGGCCACGGTGACCATCGTCGACCCGCCGAACCGCTCGGCCAGCAGCGACGTCACCAGCGCGTAACCGGCGGGGTCGTCGTTGATGACGCAGAACTCCAGCAGCCTGCCGGAGTCGTCGACGACGGCGACGGTCAGCCGGTTGACGGCTGCCGCAAGCGTGTCTCCCACCTCGACTGCCGGAGCAGTCGACGCGATACCGCAGTACACCCGCACGAGCGCCACGGACCCGTCCTCCTCCCGGACTTCTCGTGTGCCAAAGACTGATGTTGCCCGGTGAGGGTCAGTCGCGCCAGTCCACAGCGCCAGAGATCTTGCCAATAATCGAACGCCAGCCGATGGATGCCTGCTCTGCCCCGATTTTCTTCAGCTTCCGCTTGGCGAAGAACGCGCCGAGACCACCGTCTTCGGAGGCGCGCAGCGCCTCGTCGAGGTCGTCGAGCGGGGAACCCGGGGAGAGCGCCACCATGACCGGCTTGAGGCGAAGAGCGTAGCTCACATCCCTGGCGAACTCACCAGCGCGCAGCACCAGCTCGGCGTCCCAGGCGTCGGGGCCGCCGCGCAGGTTCTCCACGACCAGGTCCAGTTCGTACGCATCGTCCTCACCGGCGACGACGTCGTCGGCCTTGACCGACTTCGCCAGCTTCGACCAGCCTTCGAGCTGCTTGAGGTCGTGGGGGGCGCTGGAGCGGACGAAGTCGGCCAGGCCCTTCGGCGTCGCGAACAGCAGCAGCTTGCCCTTGTGCGAGAGGAAGACCGGCACCTCCTCGTCGGAGGGCGCGGAGGAGTCCTCGTCCTCGGCCTCCTCCTCGGCCTCGACGGCGCGCTCGGCGACCTCGTCCTCGGCCGGGCCGGCGGCGACCTCGTCGAGGGCCTCCTTGGTCCACACGAACTCCGGCATGTCCTCGTCGTCGGCGAGCCCGACCGGCCGGGGGCCGCGGTCGGCGAAGATGGCGTCGTCGTCCTCGCGTTCGGAGACGTCCGTCGGGGTCAGCTCGCTCGCCGGGCGGTAAGCCCGCAGCGTCAGGCCCACCTTGCCGCCGGGCAGGGCTACCTCGACCGGCGAGACCTGGTACTCGTCCCAGAGCGTGCTTGCCACAGCTGACCTCCGCCAAAAGGCTGCCGACCTCTGCCGGGTCGGTGACTCTCCGCACACCCTAGTGGTTCGTGTCAGCCCCCGTGCGCCCGCACCCAACCCTGCGTTCCGCGCTCCTTCACGCCGCCGCCGTCCAGCACCACGACCTCGTCGAACGCGTCCAGACCGGTGAGCCGGTGGGTCACCAGCACCACGCCGCGGTCGCCCCGGTGCGCCAGCACCGCCGCGAGCACCTCGTCGGCCTGCGCCGCGTCGAGGCCCTCGGTCGGCTCGTCGAGCAGCAGCAGCTGCGGGTCCGCGAGCACCGCCCGGGCCAGCGCGAGCCGCTGCCGCTGCCCGCCGGACAGCTCCGCGCCGTCCTCGCCGACGCGTACGTCCAGGCCGTGTGCGTCGACCCAGTCCCCCAGCCCGGCCGTGCGGCACGCGGCGACCAGCTCGGCGTCGCTCGCCTCCGGGCGGGCCAGCAGCAGGTTGTCGCGCACCGAGGCGTGGAACAGGTGGGCGTCGGCCAGCAGCCCGGTGACCACCGCGGGCCAGCGTTCCGGGTCGAAGTCCGCGATCGGCGTCGCGCCGCCGGACGTGCCGCCCGTCGTCGTGCCGGTGCGGGGTGCCGCGATGACGCCCCGGTCCGGTCCAGCGCCGCCGCAGGTGCCGGGAGCCGGCGCGGCGAGCACCTCCGCGCTGCCGGTGTCGGGGGTGATCGCGCCGGTGAGCAGCGCGAGCAGGGTGCTCTTGCCCGCGCCGGACGGCCCGACGACCGCGACCCGGCGGCCGGGCGGCAGATCCAGGTCGACGCCCTGCAGCGCCGGTGGGCCGTCCGGGCGGTAGCGCACCCCCGCGGCGCGCAGCCGCAGGTGCACCGGGCCCTCCGGCACGGGCGAGCCGGCCGCGGCCGTCCCACCGGCGGGCATCGCATCGCGCGGCGCTCCACCGGCGGGCATCCCACCGCCTGGCGCCCCGCCCGCGGCCGGCCCGGCGGGGCCGAGCAGCTCGGCGACCCGGTCCAGGCTGCCCCGGATCTCCGCGCCCTTGCGGGCGGCGGCCAGCAGCGACAGGGCGATCTCGTTGGCGGCGAGGGTGGCGACGGCGAGCACGGCCAGCCAGACGCCGGGCAGCCCGCGGTGCAGCGCGGCGGCGAGCACGGCCATCGCGGTCACCCCGCCCAGCAGCGTCGCCGCGCCGTCCACCGCGAACGAGCGCCGCGCCAGCGAACGCTCCACCCGGGCCAGCTCGGCGGCGTGCCCCGCGCCGCGCGCCTCGTACGCCGCGCGGGCGCCGAAGGCGGCGAGGTCGGCCGCCCCGTGCACCAGGTCGACGGTGTCGGTCGCGTACGCCGCGCGCAGCGGGGCCAGCCGGGACGAGCCGCGCCGGGCCAGCCGCGCGGCCAGCACGGGCAGCGCCGCGCCGGTGACCAGCAGCCCCGCCAGCAGCACCAGCGCGACGAGCGGGTCGGCCGCGGCAGCGGTGAGCACGGCGGCGACGGCGACGACCCCGGCCGCCGCCATCGGCAGCAGCACCCGGATCAGCAGGTCCTGCACCGCGTCGACGTCGGACACCATGCGGCTGAGCGCGTCGGCGCGCCGGGCCGGTGGCCGGTCGATCAGCGCGCCGAAGATGCGGGCGCGCACCTCGGCGACCATCCGCAGCACCGCGTCGTGACTCGCCAGCCGCTCGACGTAGCGCAGCACGCCGCGGCCGATGGCCAGGGCGCGCACCAGCACGATGGCCACCGACAGCGCGATCAGCGGGGGCTGCCCCGCGGCGGTGGCCAGCAGCCACGTCGCCGCGGCCATCAACCCCAGCCCCGCGGCCTCGGTCCCCGCGGCCAGCACCCCCGCGCCGAGGAAGCGCCACCGCAGCGGGTACGCGAACGCCAGCACCCGCCGCACGCTGCCCACCCGCTCGCTCATGCTCTCGCTGCGCTCGCCGGCGGCGGAGGACACCGGAGTCGATTCGCCCCTCATGCGGTCACCAGCTCGTGGAGGGTGCCGTGCTCGATGCGGACGACGCGGGTCGCGGCGGCGAGCAGGGCGGGGCGGTGGGCGACGAGCAGGGCGGTGCGGTCCTGCACCAGGGTCAGCGTGGCGGCGACGACGGCCTGCTCGCTGGCGGCGTCCAGCCGCGCGGTCGGCTCGTCGAGCAGCAGCAGGGGCGCGTCGCGCAGGAACGCGCGGGCCAGCGCGAGCCGCTGCCGCTCGCCGCTGGACAGGCCGTGGCCGCGCTCGCCGAGCACGGTGTCCAGGCCCTGCGGGAGCGCGTCGACGACCGGGCCGAGCGCGGCCGCGCGGGCGGCGCGCTCGATCCGCTCCCGGGACGCGTCCGGCTCGCCGAGGGCGATGTTTCCGGCGAGGGTGTCGGCGAACAGGTGCGCGCGCTGCGGCACCCAGCCCAGGCGGCGGCGCCAGCCGTCGAGGTCCAGCTCGGCGAGGTCGATCCCGTCCACCAGCACCTGCCCGCGGTCCGGGACGGTGAAGCCGAGCACCAGGTTCAGCAGGGTGCTCTTGCCGCCGCCGCTGGGCCCGACCAGCGCGATGCGCTCGCCGGGCCGGATGACGAGGTCGGCGTCGCGCAGGGCGGTGGTGCGCTCGTACGCCACGGTCACCCCGCGCAGCTCGACGACGCTCTCGCGGGGCACGGCGCGGGTGCCGCCGGCCGGGGCGCCGTCCGCCGCGGCCAGCAGGGTGAACGCCTGGTCCAGCGCGGTCAGGCCTTCCATGCTGGCGTGGAACCTGGTGCCCGCGGCGCGCAGCGGGGCGTACGCCTCGGGGGTCAGCAGCAGCACCGTGAACGCGGCCGCCAGGGTCATCCCACCGCCGAGCAGGCGCAGGCCCACCGGCACCGCGACCAGCGCGACCGAGATGGTGCCGACCAGCTCCAGCACCAGCGCGGACAGGAACGCGATGCGCAGCGTGCGCATGGTCGCGACGCGGTGCCGGTCGGCCATGTCGCGGACCGCCGCCACCTGCGCGCGGGCCCGCCCGAACGCCTTCAGGGTCGGCAGCCCGGCCACCATGTCGAGGAAGTGCCCGCCGAGCAGCCGCAGCCGCCGCCACTGGCGTTCGGTCGCGATCCGGGTCTGCCAGCCGACCAGGATGCCGAAGATCGGGATGAGCGGCAGCGTGACCAGCACGATCACCGCCGAGGCAAGGTCGGCGAAGACCAGCGCGGCCAGTACGCCGACCGGCACGGTCACGCCGAGCACCAGCTGCGGCAGGTACCCGGTGAAGTAGCCGTCCAGCGCGTCGAGCCCGCGCCCGGTGAGGGTGGCCAGCTCTCCGGCCCGCTGCCCGGCCAGCCAGGCCGGCCCGCGCCGCCCCACGGCGGCCAGCAGGTCGGCCCGCAGGCTCGCCTTGACCGTGGCCGCCATGCGCGCCGCCACCACGCCCAGTCCGCTGGTGAGCGCGGCGCGGGCGGCCAGCGCGGCCAGGAACAGCGTGACCGCGGGCGCGTCCAGGCGCAGCTCGACCGCGGCCGACAGCGCGCGGGCCAGCGCGACCGCGGCCACCACGACGGCGATCGCGACGGCGGTCCCGAGCAGCCCGAGCAGGACGACGTCACGCCGGGTGGACGGGACCTGCCGCAGCAGACGGGGATCGAACGGGCGCGCCACGACCTCCATCGTGCCCGATGGCGTGGGTCACTGCCCGGCAGGCTCGGCCAGCGTGATGCTCCCGGCGAATCTGATCAGGTCCTCCTCGCCCAGATCGCCGCGGCTCTGCGAGATCAGCAGCACCCGCCGCTCGTCCAGCTGGACGTTCAGCCCGACGATCCGGCCCTCGGCGTCCCACTCCAGGGCGGCGGGCACCCCGCCGACCGACAGCGAGGAGGCCAACGACACCAGGTTGGGGTCCTGGCCGGTGACCACGCAGAGCCCCTCCGGGTCGGCGGGGGTCAGCCGGGGCTCGCGGCTCAGGCAGACGTGCCCCCGGTCGAGGCTGCTCACCTCGTACCCCTCGGGCATCAGTCCGTAGGTGATCAGCGGGGTCGCGGTCATCCGGCCCGGCCGCAGCTCCCGGGCGAACCGCTCGACCTCGGCCACGGTCAGCAGGCCGCCGAAGCTCTGCACGGTCACCCACCGGCCGTCGCGCCGCCAGGTCAGGCCCACCTGCTGCGCGCCGTTCTCGTCGCGCCCGGTGCGCAGCGTGCCGGGCAGCCCGCCGACGTCCACGGGCGTGGTCTGCGCCGCCTCCCAGTCCCAGTCGTACTCGGTCGGGCCGGCGTAGACGAGCAGCTTCGCGGGGCTGCCGGCGCTCTCCACGCCGGTCATGTCCAGCGCGGCGACGACCGACAGCGGCCCGACCCGCGCCGGCAGGAAACCCGGCTGGTACGGGAACTCCGGCAGCCGCTGGGCGGCGGGCCGGGGGACCAGCGCCACCGTGGAGGGGCTCGCACTGGGCGACGCGCTCGGGGTCGGCGTCGGCGTCAGCACCGGCGGCGGCTGCGCGCTGCGCCACCCCGGCAGCAGGACGATCAGCGTCGCGACCACCGCGGCGGCCGCGCCGGCCAGCGCCGTCCGGCGGCGGCGCACGCCGGTGGCCCGGCGCCGCACCGCCTCCACGGCCACCGCCGGGAACGCGCGCTCGGCCGAGGGCGCGGGCACCGGCTCGCTGAGCCGGGTCCGCAGCGCGGCCAGCCCGCGATGCGCGTGCACCCGGACCGTCGTGGGGGAGCAGTCCAGCAGCTCGGCGATCCGGTCGTCATCGAGATCCTCGAAGAAGCGCAGCACCAGCACCATGCGCTGGCGGCGGGGCAGCGTGCCCAGCAGCGCCCACAGCTCGTCGCGCACCGCGTGCCGCTGCACGAAGTCGTCGTCGGCTGCGGTGTCGGGAGTGGAGTCCTGCGGCCGCTCGCGGTGCGACAGCCGCCGCCACCAGGACGAGTTCGCCCACACCAGCGCCCGGCGCAGGTAGACGTCGGGGTTGCCGGACTCGATCCGGTCCCAGCGGTGGTACGCCCGCGCGAGCACCTCCTGCACCAGGTCCTCGGCCAGGTGCCGGTCGCGGCAGAGCAGGTACGCGAAGCCCACCAGCGCCCCGGATCGGGCGCGGACGTAGTGCTCGAACTCCGGATGCACGGTGACTCCTCGGCGGGGCGGACATCGTCTCGTGATGGAGACGCGGCTGCCGGGGCACTCTGTTTACCGGCACCGCCGCACCAGGCGCCGGGCTCGCCGGGGGCGATCAGCGCAGGTGGGTGAGCAGAGCGTCGCGGATGGCCGGGCGGTTGCCGAAGACCAGCAGGAACGCGGCTTCGCGGAGCAGCCGCTGCGCGTGCTCGCCGCGCAGCACCGCCCGCGCGCCGGTGTGCACGGCCAGCGCCGCCGTCGCCCGCAGCGCCAGCGCCGAGGCGGCGGCGCGGGCCGCGGGCGTCGTCTGTGGATCGGCGGCCAGCAGGCCGACCCGGGCGGTGGCCAGGTCGGCGTCGAGCGCGCTGGGCCCGATCAGGCGGCAGCACCGGTTCGCCACCCCGAGGGCGAGGAAGCCGTTCAGCGCCGAGCCACTCGCGTCCGATGACGACCATTTCGCGTACGGCCGCACGTCGGCGAGCCGGTCCGCGGGCACGAAGTGGGCGTCGAAGCGCACGTTCACGGTCCGGCTCGCCTGCACCGAGACCAGTTCGAGCGGTGTGACGGCCAGGGTCGGCGCGGCGACGGCGTCGACGTACAGGAAGTGCACGTCGTCGTGCTCGTCACGGGCTGCCGTGTACAACACGTCGATCATGTCCCAGCCGGTGACCCAGGGCGCCTCGCCGTCGAGGAGGAACCCGCCCGCGACCGCGCGCACCCGCATCGGCGCCGCGCGGTTGCGCAGCCCGGCCAGCGCGATCCCGGCCCGCTTCTGCCCCTTGGCCAGCGGCGCGAGCCAGGTCTCGCGGATGCTCGGAGCGGCGGTTGCGGCGGCGATCACCGGCCCGTGGTGCTGCAGCCAGACGAACGCCGTGCTCAGGCACCCGCTCGCCAGCTCCTCCAGCAGGTATGCGGCCAGCGCGAAGTCCGTCCCGCACCCGCCGATCTCCGGCGGCGCGGCGACGCCGTAGAAACCCTCGGCGGCCAGCAGGTCCAGCTGCGCCGCGGGCACCCGGTCGGCCGCGTCGACCGCGAGCGCGGCCGGGAACAGCACCTCGTCGGCGATCTCCGCCGCCCGCTTGCGCAACCTGCTCGCCTCGCCCATGCCCCCGATCCTAGGCACGGCCAGATCTTGTGCACTTCGTGTCGCCAGGGCAGCACGAAACGCACAAGATCCAGTCGAGGGCACCGGCCGCACCGGATCACGGCGGTGGGCGGCCCGTGGCGCCGCGCGCGGCGGCCGGGCCGCGGTCAGGGCGTGCGGGGGCGGATCTCGTCGGTGGGGTCCGGGTCGATGAGCAGGCCGACCTGCGTGCCGATGAAGTGGTAGCTGACCTGGCGCAGCGGCCACAGCACCCAGTTGCGCTCGTCGGCGGTCACCGTCCGGCCGTCGGCGTGCCCGGCCGCGCCGACCAGCACCCACGGACCGGTGGTGGAGAAGACGGTGACCACGTCGCCGTTCGCGCCGACCGGGTCCATCCCGGAGCTCAGCCGGGCGCGGGCGTCGTCGGCGGACTCGTCGTCGCGGTAGAGCACCGCTCGCAGCACGGCCACCGCGTCGCTGTCGTCGGTGGTGTACGCCGCGTGCACGGTCACGAAGCACCCGTCGCGGTTCAGCAGCGCGTCGTCGGGCAGCACCCCGTCGCAGCCGCGCCGGTCGGACAGGGCGGTGCGGGTGAGCGTGTCGCCGTTCATCCGCAGCACGGCCGGGAAGACGTCGGCGGCGCGGGTGTACGTGGGGTCGGCGGCCCGGATCGCCAGCGGCAGCGCCGCCACCATCAGCGCGGCGATGCCGATCACGGCGACGGTGTTGTAGTGCCGGTCGACGACCGGGATCGCCTTGCCGACGAACACGAGCAGGAACAGGAACGCGAGCGCCGCGCCCGCGCCGCCGAGGCCCCACAGGATGCCGTCGCCGACCTGCTCGCTGCCCGGCCCCTTGAGGATGTCGGCCAGGTCCCGCCCGCGCCCCGGCACGACCAGCATCGCCACCAGCCAGGACAGCACGGCGAAGGCGACCATCGCGCCGCGTCCGATCCGGTCCGCCCGCCGCCACAGCACCCCGATCAGCAGCATCGACGCCGCCGGGGCCGCGACGATCAGCCAGCCGGTCGTGGTCATGCCCGCGGCGGAGCAGGCCGTGACGTCGCAGGCGAAGCCGAGCAGGATCCGGCGGCCGGTCGGGGCGAACAGGAAGTACGCCACGAACAGGCCGATGATCCCCAGCACCGCGAGCACGCCGCCCAGCGCGCTGCCCTTGGCCGCGGGCTTGCGGCCGTTGCGGCCCGCGACCGGTGCCGCCGGGTCCGTGCCGTCCTGGTCCGGGGTGGCCGCGCGTTCGAGCCTGGTCTGCGCGGCGGCTCTCGCGGCGGCCTGGGCGGCGAGCTTCGCGGCGCGGCGGTCGGCCTTGCGGGTGTACTCGATCGGGCCTGGATCAGGAGAGCTGCTCACGACCGGACACCCTAGCGGAGCGGCGCACGCCCCCACCGGGCGTTAAGAAGGGCACCTTCTACAACGCGGAGCGTTAAGAAGGTGCCCTTCCTTTTGCTGCTAGAG
>NZ_JBFAOU010000039.1:0-53009 GCF_040675365.1 Catellatospora sp. NPDC049609
CGCCGCGCAGGCGGGCGTTGCGGTGCTCGTCGCCGCGGCGCTGACCGTCGCGGGCGGCGCGGGCGTGGCGGCCTGGCCCCGGGGCGCCGCGCCGCCGCGGCCCCCGGTCGAGGCCGGTCCGGTGCTCGCGCCGGTCGCCTACCAGTACCCCGACGACGCCCCCGAGGCAGGCACGCGGCTGCGGGCGCTGGCCGGGCGCATCACCGCCGCCGACCACGACGGCGAGTCCGGCAAGTACGGCTACCACCGGGTCAAGTCCTGGGGGGCGGTGCGCCAGACCTCCCCGGAGGGCCTGGAGATGAGCTACGTGCTCGACGAGCAGAGCTGGGTCGCCGCCGACGGCTCCGGCCGGTTGCACACGGTCCAGCTGCCGCCGGAGTTCCCCAGCGCCCGCTCGCGGGAGTACTGGCTGCCGAAGCTCGCGGAGCAGACGGCCGCGGGCTCAGCGGACACCGTCGACGACCTCGGCCCCGGGCTGGCCGGGCCGGCCGGACCGCCGCCGACCGGGCCGGCCCTGCGGGAACGGCTGCACCGCGGCGGCCGTGCCGCGGACCCGTTGCGGGCGGTGATGGACCTCTTCGGTGGCCATGTGCTCCCGCTGGCCCACCGCGCCGAGATCCTGCGCGAGCTGGCGGCCGTCCCCGCCGTGAGCTGGCGCGGCGAGGTCCGCGACCGCGCCGGCCGGAACGGGGTGGCCGTCACCGCCGACGACCCGCAGCATCGGATCCAGCTCCTGCTGGTCTTCGACCCGCAGACCGGTGACCTGCTCGCGTACGAACACCTCGACCTGGCCCGGGGAGAGGTGCTGGCGTACCTGCTGTTCCTGGACTACGGGCGCACCGAGCAGCTCGGCTGAGCGGCGCCCGCAGCGGTCCGGGCCGGTCACCGCCGGTCCGGACCGCGTGGCGGCGCTCACTGCTCCCGCGCCGGGTCGCCGTGGACGGCCGCCGCCGTCCCGGCACTAGCGCTGACGGTCGTCGCCTGCCCCGCACTCAGCGTGGACGGTCGTCGCCGCCCGGTACTCAGCGTCGACGGTCGCCGTTGCGGTACTCAGACCAGCAGTTGCGAGTCGCGGACCGCGTGCGCGGCGTCGGAGCAGAGGAACGCGATCGTCTGCGCGATGTCCTCCGGCGGCGTCCAGCCCTTGCGGTCGGAGTCCGGCATCGACGCGCGGTTGGTTGGCGTGTCGATGACCCCGGGCAGCACGGTGTTCACGCGTACGCCGTCCTTGGCGTACTCGGCGTGCAGCGCGGCGGCCAGGCCCAGCACGGCGGTCTTCGCGGTCAGGTAGCCCGCCGCGCCGCCGAACGGCTTGCGCACGGCCTGGCTGGACACCAGCACCACGCTGCCGCCGCCCGCCGCCACCAGATGCGGCAGCGCGGCCTGGCAGACCAGGTACGCCGGGCGCAGGTTGAGCCGCAGCTGCGCCTCGAACTCCTCGACGGGCGTCTCGTGCACCCGCCCGCCCATCGCGAACCCGCCGACCAGGTTCACCACCGCCCGCAACGGCCGCTCCGGATCATCCGCCGCCCGCGCGACCACCGACCCCACCGAAGCCGCGTCGGTCAGGTCCGCCTGCACCGGCACCAGCGCCGCGACCCCGCTGGGCAGCCGCGCGACGTGCTCCTCGGACCGCCACGGCACCACCACCCGCCAGGCCTCGTCGAGCAGCCGCGCCACGACCGCCGCACCCAGCCCGCCCGTGCCTCCCGTGACCAGCACCGTCCCGCTCATCCCCGGCTCCTCCCACAACCCGCCTGACCGCCCCAGGCTAAAGGAAAGCAAGGGCACCTTCTTAACGCTCCGCGTAGAGGAAGGGCACCTTCTTAACCCTGGCCGCTCAGGTGGGCGACGACGCGGTGGGCGAGGGCGTCGAGCGCGGCTATCTCCTCGTCGGTGAGCAGGTCGATCATGTTGCGGCGCACCGACTCGACGTGGTGTGGCGCGGCCTGCTCGATGGCGCGCAGGCCCGCGCCGGTCAGCACGACGATCGAGCCGCGCGCGTCGCCGGGGCAGTCCTCCCGGTCGACCAGGCCGCGCTGCTGCATGCGGGTGATGTGGTGCGACAGGCGGCTCTTGGACCACAGCATCGTCGCGGCCAGCTCGGTCAGGCGCAGCCGGTGCGGCGACACCTCGGACAGGTTGGACAGCACGTCGTAGTCCGCGTCGGACAGGCCGCTGTCGGCGGCCAGGTCGCGGGTGATCTGCAGGTCGAGCAGGGCGCGCATGCGCCGGTATCCGCGCCAGGCGCGCGCCTGCCGTTCGTCGAGCCAGCGGGGTTCGGTCACAGCGGTCACACTACTCGCTTGTTGACACGTCACCAACACGCCGCCTATGTTGGTGACACGTCAACAAGAGCTAGGCAAGGAGAACCGACATGCCCCGCCTCAACGTCATCGTCGCCTCGACCCGCCCCGGCCGGATCGGGCACGTCATCGGCGACTGGTTCGCGGCCACCGCCACCGCGCACGGCGGGTTCGACGTGCACGTGGTCGACCTCGCCGAGCTGGACCTGCCCTTCCACGACGAGCCCGGCCAGCCGGTCGAGGGCGGGCCGTACGCCCACGAGCACACCCGGCGCTGGAGCACGCTCACCGAGGCCGCCGACGCGTTCGTCTTCGTCATGCCGGAGTACAACCGCGGCTACAGCGCGCCGCTGAAGAACGCGCTGGACTACCTCTACCGCGAGTGGCACCGCAAGCCCGCCGGGTTCGTCAGCTACGGCATGTCCTCGGCCGGGATGCGCGCCGTCGAGCAGCTCAAGCCGGTGGTGTCCGCGCTGCGGATGGTGCCGGTCGCCGAGGCCGTCAACATCCACCTGCGCCAGGCCGTCACCGCCGACGGCGCGCTCGCGCCCACGCCGGCCATGACCGGCGCCGCCCGGGGCATGCTGGACGAGCTGCGCCTGTTGACCGAGGTGCTGACCGCGACGCGCGTCGCGGCCTGAGGGGAGCCGAGATGACCGAGCAGGACGAGCTGTGGCGCGTGATCGGGCGCACCGGCCGGGGTGTGCTGGCCACCGTCAAGCGCGACGGGCGGCCGCAGCTGTCCAACGTCGACTACCTGGTGCGCGACGGGGTGATCCGGTTCTCCAGCACCGACGGCCGGGCCAAGGTGCGCAACCTGCGCCGCGACCCCCGCGCCAGCTTCTACGTGACGGTGCCGGGCGGCGGGTCGTACGCGGTCGCGGAGGGCGTGGCCGAGCTGTCCGCGGTCGCCGCCGACCCGCACGACGCGGCGGTCGAGGAGCTGGTCGAGGTGTACCGGGAGATCCGCGGCGAGCACCCCGACTGGGCCGAGTACCGCGCCGCGATGGTCGCCGACGCGCGCTTGGTGGTCCGCATCCGCGTCGACCGCCTCTACGGCTGGCTCGGCTGACGCCGTGGCGCGCGTGGGCCCGATCGCCGGGCGCGGGGCGCGGCGGCGTGGAAGGCTGGAAGCATGGACGAGAAGCAGATATTCGGGCGGATCGACGCGCTGGTCGCCGAGGAGCACGAGCTGCGGACCAGGCGCCTGCAGGGTGCGATCGACCCCGATACGGAGTCCGCGCGGCTGCGCGACCTGGAGGAGACCCTCGACCAGTGCTGGGACCTGCTGCGCCGGCGCCGAGCGTTGCGTGACGCGGGGGAGAACCCCGACGACGCCCGCACCGCCGACGTCGCACAGGTCGAGGGCTACCTGCAGTAGACGTCTGCCACGCGGTGACAACTTCTGGGATGTCGCGACAACCCGGAAGTTGTCACCGCGTGAAGAAGGTGGGTGCGGGGGACCTCCGCACCCACCTCGTGCCGGGCTGCCGCGCTAGGCGACGGCGACCGGCTCCCCCTCGGAGTCGAGGTCCTTGTCCTCGCGACGCGGCGTGTCCTCGTCGACGAAGTAGTCGTCGTGCTCGGTGGCGTCGGGGCCGTCGGCCACCTTCGCGGCCCGCAGCACCAGCGTGCCGAGCAGCGCGACGATCAGGTTGACCAGCACCGCGACGAACCCGGCGTAGATGGTCATCTTGGTGTCGAAGCCCAGCTTCTCCAGCGGGAACGCCGAGCCGGCGAAGTGCATGCGGCCGGTCGCCGGGTTGGCGATCTGGTAGAGCATCCACATGCCGAAGCCCATGCCGGCGACCCACCCGGCGATCAGCGCACCCTTGTGGAACCAGCGGGTGAACAGGCCCAGCGCCACCGACGGCAGCGTCTGCAGGATGATCACACCGCCGATGAGCTGCAGGTCGATGGAGAACTGCGGGTCGAGCAGCACGATGCACAGCAGCGCGCCGACCTTGACCACCAGCGAGGTGACCTTGCTGACCTTGGCCTCCTGGGCCGGGCTCGCGTCGCGGTTGAGGTACTCCTTGTAGATGTTGCGGGTGAACAGGTTCGCCGCGGCGATCGACATGATCGCGGCGGGGACCAGCGCGCCGATGCCGATCGCGGCGAACGCGACGCCCGCGAACCAGTCCGGGAACTGCTTGTCGAACAGCACCGGGATGATGGTGTTGGTGTCGACCGAGCCCTCCTTGGCCCCGGGCAGCGGCTTGACCCCGGCCGCGATCGCGGCGAAGCCCAGCATCGCGAGCAGGCCCAGCAGCAGCGAGTACGCCGGCAGCGCGGACATGTTCCGCTTGATGACGTCGCGGTTGCGGGAGGCGAGCACGCCGGTGACCGAGTGCGGGTAGAGGAACAGCGCCAGCGCCGAGCCGAACGCCAGGGTGATGTACTGCAGCTGGTTGTTGGCGTTGAGCAGCAGCCCGTCGCTCGCGGCCGGACTGGCTTCGAACTTGTCCGCGGCCGCCCCGAAGATCGCGCCCCAGCCGCCGAGCTGCGCGGGCAGCCAGAAGACCGCGACCAGGATGACGATGTAGATCAGCGTGTCCTTGACGAACGCGATCAGCGCGGGCGCGCGCAGGCCGGACTGGTACGTGTACGCGGCCAGGATGGCGAACGCGATGATGATCGGCGCGTGCCGGGCCAGTGCCGAGTCGCCGGTCACGCCCATCGTCTTGAGCACGGCCTCGATGCCGACCAGCTGCAGCGCGATGTACGGCATGGTCGCCACGATGCCGGTGATCGCCACCAGCAGCGCCAGCGTCGGCGAGCCGAACCGGGCGCGCACGAAGTCGGCCGGGGTGACCATGCGGTGCTTGTGCGCCACCGACCACAGCCGCACCAGGACCAGGAAGAACAGCGGGTAGATCACGATGGTGTACGGCACCGCGAAGAAGCCCATCGCGCCCGCGCCGAAGACCAGGGCCGGCACGGCCACGAAGGTGTACGCGGTGTACAGGTCGCCGCCGACGAGGAACCAGGTGATCCACGAGCCGAAGTTGCGGCCGCCCAGGCCCCACTCGTCGAGGTGCTCCATGTTGTCCGGACGGCGCCAGCGCGAGGCGACGAAGCCCATCGCGCTCACGCCGACGAACAGCACGGCGAAGATGATGATCTCGGTGAGATGGTCACGCCACATCGGTCAGCCCTCCCCGCGCCGCTTGGTCAGCTGGTAGACCAGCGTGGTGGTGCAGACGCCGACCACGATGTACGCCAGCTGCTGCCAGTAGAAACGCGGGAAACCCAGCAGGTCCGGGCTCTCGGCGTTGAAGAAGGTGGTGATCAGCGGCAGGACGATGGGGATCAGCAGCAGCCAGTTCCAGGGGCTGCGATCGCCGGGCCGCCGTGCGGGGGTCGGATCACCCATGGCACGTGCCTCCTCGCACGAAGGGAATGGATCAACGGTGCGGGGAGGATACGCAGCTCGCGTCAGCCGACTTGCCCTTTCGGCTCCGGACACGCGCCGAGCGGCAGGCGTTGTGCGCTGAACGGTTGACAGGGGTCGCCCGAAGGGGTTGTCAGATCCAGATCACACTCCGGTTCCCGGGCGCGTGTAACCCGAAACCCGTTGGGTACCGTCCTTCCGTGCCCGTTGTGCCGCCGCATGTCCTCGCTGACCGATACCGGCTTCGTGAACCCCTCGGTCAGGGTGGGATGGGCATGGTCTGGCTCGCCACCGACGAGAGCCTGCACCGCGACGTCGCGGTGAAGGAGGTCGTGCCCCCGGCCGGCCTCACCACCGAAGAGCGCGACGAGATGTACGCCCGCTCCATGCGCGAGGCCCGCGCCATCGCCCGCGTCAGCCACCCCAACGTGGTGCGCATCTTCGACGTGGTCACCGTCGACGGCCGGCCCTGGATCGTGATGGAGCGCCTGACCGGCCGCTCGCTGTCGGCGGTCATGGCCGAGGAGGGCCCGCTGCCGCCCGAGCGCGTCGCCGACATCGGACTCGGCGTGCTCGCCGCGCTGCGCGCCGCGCACGGCGCCGGGATGCTGCACCGCGACGTCAAGCCCGGCAACGTGATGGTCGGCGACGACGGCCGCGTCGTGCTCACCGACTTCGGCCTGGCCACGCTGCCCGGCGACCCCGCCGTCACGCGCACCGGCTTCATCCTCGGCTCGCCGTCCTACATCGCCCCGGAGCGCGTCGACGGCGGCGACGTCGGCCCTGCCGCCGACCTGTGGTCGCTGGGCGCGACGCTCTACGCCGCCGTCGAGGGCCAGCCGCCGTACGCCCGGCCCAACGCCATGGCGACGCTGGCCGCGCTGGCCACCGAGGAGCCGACCCCGCCGCGTCTGGCCGGGCCGCTCAAACCGCTGCTGGCCGGGCTGCTGCGCAAGGACCCGTCGGTGCGGATGAAGGCCGCCGAGGCCGAGCAGACGCTGCTGCGGGTGGCCGTCGGCCGCCGCGGCGGCCAGGGCTTCCTGCCGGGGGTACGCGGCAAGTCCGTGCCCGCCCAGCGGCAGTCCGCACCGGCCTACGTGCCGCGCGCCAGGCGAACCGACTCCGGGGACGTCGCGCCCGCCGCCGCCCTGCCGAGCGGCCCGGCCGCCGACCAGCCCGCCGCCGACGCGAGCCCACAGACCGGCGTCCCGGCTCCGGCCGCAGCGGCCCCGGCCGGTGCCGCAGGCCCGCAGACCGCCGCCACGCGCCGGCCCGCTGCCGACGAGCAGGCCACCCCGGACGCCGGCGGTAACCCGCCCGGCGGCCCGTCTCCGTCCGCTCCGGACGGTGTCGCGCCGTCGCGGCCCGGCCGCAGGCGCGTCGCGGTGCTGGTCGCCGCAGGGCTTGCGGTGCTCGTGGTGGCCGTCGTGTTCCTGCTGCCGCGGCTGGGCGACAAGACGGCCCCGGAGCAGAGCGCCGGCGCGGCCCCCAGCTCCGCGTCGGCGAGCGCGAGCCCGTCCGCCTCGCCGAGCGCCGCCCCGTCGCCCGCCGGGCTGGTGCTGCCCGCGGGCTGGCACCTCTACCGCGACCGCACCGGTTTCGCGGTGGCCGTGCCGAAGACCTGGCGGGTGTCCCGGCAGCGCACCATCGTGCGCTTCGAGGAGCCCAGCGGCGGGCGGCTGCTGCTGATCGACCAGTCGGACAGCCCGAAGAAGGACCCGGTCGCGGACTGGAAGCGGCAGGAGGCACGGCGGGTCGCCGCGGGCGACTGGAACGACTACCGCCGGGTCCGCATCGAGAAGGTCGACTACTTCCTGGCCTGTGCCGACTGGGAGTTCACCTACCAGGGCCGCTCCGGGCGCAACCACGTGATCAACCGCGGGTTCGTCACCGGGCCGAAGCAGGCGCACGCCATCTACTGGTCCACGCCGGAGTCGAAGTGGCAGGACAACCTCGACGAGTTCGCTCTGATCACGGCCAGTTTCCAGCCGAACCCGAAGTGAGCGCCCCGACTCCCTGATCCGTCGGCGTCGCCTGGCGGCGGGCACTTGAACCCCGTCGTGCCTGCGGCTATAAACCTGCCATGAAGTCGATCGACAAAGCGCCGTTCTGGACGTGGCCGCTCGGTGCCGCGCTGTTCGGCGGCATCGCCGCCGTCAACCTGCTTGCCGGAGGCCGCGCTTGGGCGCTCATCCACCTGGTCGGCGCCATGGCGTACGCGGCCGGCCTCGGGCGGGCTCTCCTGCGCCGTGAACTGGCGGCGCAGGGCGTCCGGGCCCGCGGCCCGGCCTGACCTCGCGGCTCGCGTACCGGGTCCGGGCAGGCCGGGCGGCTGCCGGGCAACGGGTCCGCCGTGCTTTCCTCTAAGGCTGAGTCGCATACGTGAGGGACAGGGGGCTGAGGTGGCCGAGACGACGGTGGCCGAGGTGATGGCCGAGCTGGCCGCGCTGGAGGACCCGAAGGCACGCGTGGTGAACGAGCGGCACGGCGACGATCACGGGGTGAACCTCGGCAAGCTGCGCGCGGTCGCCAAGCGGCTGAAGACGCAGCAGGAACTCGCGCGCGGGCTCTGGGCGACCGGCGACACCGCGGCACGGCTGCTGGCGCTGCTGATCTGCCGCCCGAAGGCCTTCGCGCGCGACGAGCTGGACGCCATGCTGCGCGAGGCGCGTGCCCCCAAGGTGCACGACTGGCTCGTGAACTACGTGGTGAAGAAGAACCCGCACGCCGAGGAGCTGCGCCTGGCCTGGTTCGCCGACCCGGATCCGGTGGTCGCGAGCGCCGGCTGGGCGCTGACCACCGAGCGCGTGGCCAAGCAGCCCGCGGGCCTCGACCTGCCCGGCCTGCTCGACGTCGTCGAGGCGGAGATGAAGGGCGCCCCGGACCGCCTGCAGTGGGCGATGAACCACTGCCTGGCCCAGATCGGCATCGAGCACCCCGAGCACCGCGCCCGTGCCCTCGACATCGGCGAGCGCCTTGAGGTCCTCAAGGACTACCCGACGTCGCCCGGCTGCACCTCTCCGTTCGCGCCCACCTGGATCAACGAGATGGTGCGCCGGCAGCACCAGCCGTAGGAACAGCTGCTGGGGCTGGGTCGCCCGCGGTCACCTCGGTCGGGGTGTCCGCCGGGTGGAGTGCGCTCCGACACGTCGACCGTGCTGGGCGGGTGGTCCATGCCACCCGCCCGCTCTTTTGCTGACACCGTGTCGATAAGATGCCGACATGATGTCAGCAAAATACGTCGGGCGGTGCCCGTGTTCCTAGCCGTCCGCGAGCTCCGCTTCGCCCGCGCCCGTTTCGCGCTGATGGGAGCGGTCATCGCGCTCATCGCGGTGCTCATGGTCCTGCTCTCCGGCCTGTCCCAGGGCCTGGTCCGCGACGGTGTGTCCGGGCTGCAGCGACTGCCCGTCACCTCGTTCGCCTTCAGCCACGGCGTCGCGCGCGACGCCGCGTTCACCCGCAGCGTCATCGGCCTCGACACGGTGGACACCTGGTCCCGCCGCCCGGGGGTGACCCAGGCCGCCCCGTTCGGCTGCGCCCTCATCAACGCCCGCAGCAGCTCGGGTGTGGAGATCGACCTGGCGCTGTTCGGGGTCGAGCCCGGCTCCTTCCTCGCGCCGAAGGTCGCCACCGGGTCACCGCTGGCAGCCCCGGACGGCATCGTGGTCAGCAGCACCGCCGCCGCCGCGGGCCTGCGGCTCGGTGACACCGTGACCGTGGACCGGCTCGGCACCCGGTTCACCGTCGTCGGGGTGCTGGCCGAGCAGCACACCTTCGGCCACGTCGACGTCGCGTACCTGCCGCTGGCCGCATGGCAGGCAATCCACGCGGGCGCCGGGCCGGGCGACTCCGTCCCCGACCGCGCCCTTCAGGAGATCACCGCGGTCGCGGTCCGGGGCACCGACGTCGACCTCGCCGCAGGTGATGCCGCCGCGGGCACCGAGAGCATGACCCTGTCCGAGTCGTACGGCGCCTCTCCTGGCTACACCGCCGAAACGTCGACGCTCACTCTCATCCAGGTGTTCCTGTACCTGATCTGCGCACTCGTCGCGGGCGCGTTCTTCACCGTCTGGACCATCCAGCGCAGACACGAGCTCGCCGTGCTGCGCGCGCTCGGCGCGCCCACCGGCTACCTGCTGCGCGACGGGCTGGCGCAGGCACTGGTGCTGCTGCTGGCCGCGGCCGCTGTCGGCATCGGTGCCGGGGTCGGGCTGGGTTCCCTGGTGGGCGGCGGCGTGCCGTTCGCGCTGGACGTCCAAGCCGTGGCGTTGGCCGCCGCACTGCTGGTGGGCCTGGGCCTGGCCGGGGCAGCGGTGGCCATCGCCCGCATCGCTGCCGTCGACCCGGCGACCGCACTGGGAGGAAACCGATGAACGCGCACCCCGAGACCGGCCGGAAGACCTCCACCACGGTCCCCCAGGACCCCGCGGGGCAGGACGGCCTCGTCATGCAGGACGTGACCATGCTGCTCGGCGACGGCGACGACACCGTACGCGCACTCGACGGCGTGCGCCTCACCGTGACCGCGGGCGAGTTCGCGGCCATCGTCGGCCCGTCGGGATCCGGCAAGTCCAGCCTGCTGGCGGTGGCCGGTGGGCTGGCCGTGCCGGACTCGGGGACGGTGACCATCGCCGGGCGGTCGATGACGGCGGCTTCCCGCCGGGCCCGGACCGCGCTGCGGCGGGACCTGGTCGGCTTCGTCTTCCAGTCCGGCAACCTGCTGCCCGCGCTGACCGCCCTCGACCAGTTGCGCCTGCCGGCCCGGTTCGCGTCACCCGGCGCGGTCCACCGTGATCCGATGGAACTGCTGGCCGAGGTCGGCATGGCGGGCAAAGCCGACCGGCGGCCCCACCAGCTCTCCGGCGGCGAGCGCCAGCGAATCGGCATAGCCCGCGCGCTGGTCACCGGGCCGCGGCTGCTGCTGGTCGACGAGCCCACCGCCGCCCTCGACCAGGCGCGCAGCCGCGACATCGTGCAGATGCTCGCGCGGGAGACCCGCCGGCACGGGGTCGCCACGGTGATGGTCACCCACGACACCGAGGTGCTGCAGTACTGCGACTCCGTCTACGAGATGATGGACGGCGCATTGAGCAGGAGATGACCGCCGGGAGGGTGCGTGCCGAAGATTCAGGCGGCCACGGTCGCCGAGCACCGCTCGCTGCAGCGCCGCGCTCTGCTCGACGCTGCCCGTGACCTCCTGGCCTCGGGAGAACCCGAATCGCCGAGTCTGTCCGCTGTCGCGCAGCGGGCAGGCTTGGCGCGTTCCAGCGTCTACCAATACTTCAGATCGCGCGAAGACCTGCTCGAAGCCGTCATCGCGGACATGTTCCCCCGCTGGTCGGGCTTCGTCACTGAGCGCATGGACGGTGCGGCGACCGCCGCCGACCAGGTCCTGGCATACGTGGACGCCAACCTGGAGCTGGTCGCCCAAGGCGAGCACGCCGTCATGCGCGGACTGGCGATGGCGGCACCTGGGGCCGCCCTGGCCGAGTCCAGCAGGGTGCTGCACGAGCAGTTGCGCGTGCCGCTCATCGACGCGCTCGCCCGGTCGGGAACGGCGCAGCCGCAGCACATGGCCGAGCTGATCCAGGCGGTGGTGCGGGCCGGATCCCAGATGATCGAGAACGGAGTTCCGGCGGACGACGTGCGAGACCTCGTCAGGCAGATGCTTGAGCCGTACCTGCACACCGCGGGCAGACCCCGAGTCGAAGGGTAGCCCCAGCGGCCGCTGCCCAGCGCCTGCAGGGCGATGTGGGTTCCGCTGGCGCCGGGGAGCCGGTGTGCTGCGCCGGGCGAGGGAAACCCCCGATGCCGTGTCCCGGAACCGAACGTTAGGTAGTCATACGACGACGTTACGTAACCAACTCGAAGCCGCTCAGTTGATCGGACCAGGTGTAGCAGGCCCGGTCCGGGCTCGAGGAGGAACGCATGCGTCACTGGGTACGAAGGGCGGCCCTGCCTGCCCTGGTCGGCATGTCGGCGTCGGTGCTGGGGCTGGGGCTGTCCTCGCCCGCCCAGGCCGTCTCGCCCGACATCGTCATCAGCCAGGTGTACGGCGGAGGCGGCAACGACGAAGCGACGTACACCCGGGACTTCATCGAGCTCTACAACCGCGGCACGACGGCCGTGAGCGTGACCGGCTGGTCGGTGCAGTACGCCGGCGCCGCGGGCAGCTCGTGGGCCGTGACCTCGCTGACCGGGACGATCGAGCCGGGGCGGTACTACCTGGTCGCGCAGGCGCAGGGCGCGGGCGGCTCGACGCCGCTGCCGACCCCCGACGCGTCGGGCGCGACGGCGATGAGCGCCAGCTCGGGCAAGGTCGCGCTGGTCACCACCACCATCGCGCTCACCTGCTCGACCGGCTGCGACACCGCCGCCGGGGTGCGCGACTTCGTCGGCTACGGTGCCGCCAACTCCTTCGAGGCGGCCCCCGCGCCCGGCCTGAGCAACACCACGGCCGCCTTCCGGGTCGGGCAGGGCTCGGTCGACACCGACAACAACAGCACCGACTTCTACGCCGACGGTCCGCGCCCGCGCAACAGCGCCTTCGTGAGCGAGGCCGACCTCGTGGTGACCAAGAGCGACCGGCCCGACCCGGTGGCGTCCGGTCAGCAGGTCACGTACACGATCGAGCTGGAGAGCAACGGTCCGGACGCGGCCCAGGGCGTCGAGCTGGTCGACGCCGTCCCGGCGGGCACCACGTTCGTGTCGGCGACGGCGGAGCCCGGCTGGGCGCTGACCACGCCGGCGGTCGGCGGCACCGGCGAGATCTCGGCGGCCAAGAGCTCCGTCGCCGACGGCGAGGACGCGACGTTCGAACTGGTCGTGCTCGTCGACGCGGGCGCCACCGGGCCGCTGTCGAACACCGCCAAGGTCAGCAGCACGACCTTCGACCCGGACCTGACCAACAACGCCGCCACCGCGACGACCACCGTCCAGCAGCAGTCGGCCGACCTCGCCATCACGAAGGCGGACCGGCCGGACCCGGTGATCGCCGGGGGCCGGCTGGAGTACGACATCACCGTCAGCAACGGCGGCCCCGCCGCCGCGCAGAACGTCACGTTCACCGACGCGATCCCGGCCAACACCACGTTCGCCTCGCTCACCGTCGGCTCGACCGGCTGGACGGTGAGCACGCCGCCGGTCGGCGGCACGGGCACGGTGACCGCGAGGCGGGCGAGCATGCCCGCCACCGGCGGCGATGCGACGACGACGTTCACCCTGGCCGTCATCGTGAACGCGGGCGCGACCGGCACGATCACCAACATCAGCGGCGTCACCAGCACGACACCCGACCCGAACACGTCGAACAACGGCGACCGCGAGACCACCACGATCGCGGCGGCCGGGCCGCGGTGCACGATCACCGGCACGCAGCGCAACGACGTGCTCAACGGCACGCCCGGCGCCGACGTCATCTGCGGCCTCGGCGGCAACGACATCATCAACGGCCAGGGCGGCAACGACACCGTCTACGGCGGCCCCGGCCGCGACCTGATCAGCGGCGGTTCCGGCTTCGACACGGTGTACGGCGAGGACGGCAACGACATCATCTCGGTCTCGGACCGGGTGCGCGGCAACGACACCGCAGACGGCGGCCCCGGCTTCGACCTGTGCAGCGCCGACCCGCTCGACGGCGTGGTCAGCTGTCCCTGATCCGTCGCGGCGCGACGACCGGCCCACCCCCGCCACGCCGCGGGGGTGGGCCGCTCCGCGTCACAGCAAGCTCGATCTTGTACGGTTCGTGTCGCCTGAGCAGCATCGACTGCACACGATCTCGGACGGTCTCGGGGTGAACCGGGCACGCCGGCGGTCCGCAGGCTGCACGATGTGATCGTGGGTGAGGCGGTCGCGGGGGTGGTGCCGTACGCGCTGGGGGTGGCGGCGAGCCCGTTGCCGATCATCGCGGTGATCCTGGTGCTGTTCTCGGCGCGGGCGCGCGTCGGCGGGCCCGCGTTCCTGGCCGGGGCGCTGGTGGGGGTGGTCGCGGTCAGCTCCTCGGTCTACCTGCTCGCCGATCACGGCCTGCTGCGGGAGGGTGACGGCACGGGCACCGTGGCCGGGGTGGTGCGCATCGCGCTCGGCGTCGCGCTGGTCGTGGTGGCCTACCTGCACTTCCTGCGGCACCGGCGGGCCAACGGGCAGCACGTGATGCCGAAGTGGATGGCGGGCATCGACCGCTGGTCGCCGGTCAAGGCGGCCGTGCTGGCGCTGCTGATGTACGGCGTGGACCCGAAGAACCTGGCCCTGTGCGCGGGCGCGGCCCGTGGCCTGGCCGGGGTGCCGACCTGGGTGGCGACGGTGGCGCTCGGGGTGTTCTCGCTGATCGCCTGCCTGCCGGTGATCGTGCTGGTCGGCCTATTCCTCGCGGGCGGGGATCGCGCCGCGGTCCACCTGGAGCGCTGCCGGGGCTGGCTGTCGCGCCACCACCTGCTTGTCATGGCGGGACTGCTGCTGGTCTTCGGGGTGCTGCTGATCAGCCACGGCTCGCGCAGCTTCCTCGGCCACTGACCACCGCGTCGGCATCCGCGGCAGCGGCCTGCGCCCGCCCGCCGCCGCCTTCAACCGCTCGGCCGCTGCCGCGTGCAGCCGCCCTGCTGCTGCCGCGTTCGACCGGCCGCCGCCCGCGTTCAGGCGTAGGGGGCGACGCGGGCGGCGAGCGCCTGGTGGCGCTCGTACCGGAAGCCGGGGCGGAAGCCTTCGGTCCAGGGTTTGCGGGGGCCGGCGAAGTGCATGATCCGCGTGTCGTGCCCGGTGTCGGCGGACTCCTCCAGCGCGAAGCTGCGCATGTTGTTCCAGCGGTGCGGCAGCCGCAGCCACTGGCCGTACGCCACCAGGTTGAGCGCGTCCTGGTCCGGGAAGCGCAGCCGTCCCGCGTGCGCGGCCAGGTAGGCCAGGCAGCGCGCGGTGATCCGCTCGCGCCGCCACACCGGCAGGTTCATGAGCAGCACCCCGGAGTTGAAGTACGGCGCGGCCGGGTCGTGCTCCGGCCCGGCTCCGGGCACGCCGCCGTGCGTGGCGAACGTGGCGGTGAACGCGTCGCGCACGGCGGCCAGCGGCGCTTCGCCGAGCGCGACCTGCCACAGCGGGGACAGGTCGCCGCAGACCTGCACGTCGACGTCGAGGTACAGCAGCCGGGACACCTCGGGGCCGACCAGGTCGGGCAGCAGCAGCCGCAGGTACATGCCGGCGCTGACGTAGGCGAGCCACTCCTCGTCGACCACCGGCAGGGCGCGGAACTCGTCGCCGGTGGTGAGCAGCCGCAGCCGCGCCCGGCCGGCGAGCTGCCGGCGCAGCGAGGGCTCCCGCTCCTTGGCCACCGCCGCCGTCGTGAGCAGCCAGAACGTCGGCTCGTGCGGGCCCGGGTGGGAGTCGAGCACCGACTCGACGGCGATCTGGACGTGCTCGGCGTATGCCTCGTCGAAGGCGAAGGCGATGTCCATGCACGACTGTCTATCACACTGCTTGCACAATCAACATCATGTTCTTGACTGAATCTCGTCTACAACTTGCACGGCATCAGTCCGCGCCGAGCAGGTCGATCAGCTGGGCGGCGTTGCGCTGGGCGTAGTCGGAGTAGCAGTTGTTCATCAGCACGTGCGTCTGCCCGGCCTCGCCGGACAGCTCGCGCAGCTTCGGCGCCCAGTCCTTCAGCTCGCGCGGGGAGTAGAGGTAGCCGAACTTCTCGTGGATGTCCTTGCTCGTCCACTTGTCGCTGTGCCCGTGGAAGCGTACGGCGGCCAGGTCCGCGGTCGCGGCGAGCACCGGCGGCACCGAGTTCTTGTGGCCCTGCGGCATGTCCACGCAGACGTAGGGCAGCTCGTGCTTGCGCAGGAACTCCAGCGTCTCGGCCGCGTTGTCGCCGGCGAACCACGACTCGTGGCGCAGCTCGATGCCGACCCGCAGCGGCGCGCAGCGCTTGGCGACCTCCAGCAGGTACTGCTTGTTGTCGCGGCGGATGGTGAACCACGGCGGGAACTGGAACAGCAGCATGCCCAGCTTGCCCGCCTCGACCAGCGGGTCCAGCGCGGACAGGAAGCGGCTCCACACGTCCTCGTACGCCTGCGGGTCCAGGCCGTCCGGGTACACGTTGCGCTTGTCGGTCTCCGGCCGCAGCTCCTTCGGCAGCGCGCTCACCTTCGTCGGGTGGCCCGTCAGCATGCTGAACGCCTTGATGTTGAACGTGAAGTGCTTCGGCGTACGCGACGCCCACAGCGCGACCGTGCTCTCGGCCGGGCTGGCGTAGTAGGTGGCGTCGACCTCGACCAGCGGGAACTGCGACGCGTAGTACTTCAGGCGCTGCTCGGGCGTCTTGGCCGACTCCGGGTACCACCCCGACGCCAGCAGTGTGCTGTCGGTCCACGAGGCCGTGCCCACCAGTATCTCGCCCATACCTGGGCGTTTACCCCGGACGAGCCCGTTGCACGCCATACGCTGCTTGCCATGGGTGAGGTGATCGGGGAACTGCTGCCGCTGGCGCTCGGAGTGGCGATCAGCCCGATCCCGGTCATCGCCGTGATCCTGATGCTCCTCGCGCCCCGCGCCGGCGCCGCTGCGGCCGGCTTCCTGCTCGGCTGGGTCATCGGCATCATGCTCGCCGTCATCGTCTTCATCGCCCTGGCCGGCCGCACCGCCATCGGCACCGGCGGCGAGCCGACCACCGCCGCGTCCGTGATCAAGCTGCTGCTCGGGGTACTGCTGCTGGTCCTCGCCGTGCTGCAGTGGCGGTCCCGGCCCCAGCCGGGGGAGCAGGCCCGGCTGCCGGGCTGGCTCGCCGCCATCGACAAGGTCACCCCCGGCAAGGCGATCGGGCTGGGCTTCGTGCTCTCCGCCCTCAACGTCAAGAATCTGCCGTTGCTGGCCGCGGCGGGTCTTATCGTCGGTACGGCCGGGCTCAGCGGCGGCGGGGCCGCGCTCGCCGTGCTGATCTTCGCGGTGATCGCGGTGAGCACGGTCGCCATCCCGGTCATCGGCCACGAGATCGCCCACGACCGGATCTCGCCCTGGCTGGACCGGCTCAAGGCCTGGCTGGTCGAGCACCACGCCGCGGTGATGACCGTGCTGCTGACCGTCATCGGCGCGGTGCTGCTCGGCAAGGGCCTCGGCGGGCTGTGGCACTAGCACCCCACCCGCGAGAACGCCGCACGCCCCGTCCCGTCCCGTCCCGTCCGGTCCCGTCATGGACGTTGGCCTATCTGGATGAACTCGATCGACGTTTCGTCATCCAGATAGGCCAACGTCTACGCCAAGCGCGCGGGGAACGGCTGGTGATCGCTGTTTCGGGTCAAGAAGTGTGGTCGGACTCCAGCTTTTGACCCGAAACGGCGATCATGCCCGCGCCGCGCGCGGCGGTCCGCGCCGCGCGTGGCGGCCCCGGCCCCCGAGGTGGTGTGTTCGGGGCGGAGACGTCTCGGGTCAGGCGGTGGCCAGGCGGGGGAAGAGGGGGGTGGGTGGGGGTAGGGCGCCGTCGGGGTCGGGGGTGCACTGGGTGGTGATGAGGGCGGCGGCGCCGGGCAGGAACGGGGTCAGCAGGTCGCCGACCGCGCGGCAGGCGGCCAGCAGGGAGGCGAGCGCGGCGTCCAGGCGTACCCCGGCGTCGGGGTCGCCGGACCGCTCGGCCTTCGCCAGCTCCCACGGGCGGGACCGCTCGACGAACCCGTTGGCCTCGTCGACGACCGTCCACACCGCCGCCGCGGCGCGCCGGAAGTCGAAGTCGGCCAGCCCGGCCCTGATGATCCAGGGCGCCTCGGCGATCGCCTCGACCAGCTCCTTCGCCTCGGGCAGCGGTGCCGCATCGCCGGGCACCCGGCCCGCGCGGTAGCGGTGGGCCATGGTGACCACGCGGTTGACCAGGTTGCCCGCGCCGCCGGCGAGGTCGGCGTCGGCGCGCTCGACCAGCCGCTCGACGGTGAAGTCGGCGTCGCCGACCCGGGGCACCTCGCGCAGCAGCCAGCACCGCACCGCGTCGGTGCCGTAGCACCGGGCGAGCGCGACCGGGTCCACCGGCGTACCCGATGATTTGCTGATCTTCTGGCCGCCGGCGGTGAGGTAGTCGTGCACCAGGATGTCGGTGGGCAGCGGCAGCCCGGCGGACAGCAGCATCGCGGGCCAGTACACGGCGTGGAAGCGCAGCACGCCCTTGCCGATCACGTGGACGCGCCGGTCGGACTCCTCCCACCAGGTGCGGTACGCCTCGCCGCCGGTGCCGTAGTCCAGGGCGGTGAGGTAGTTGCCCAGGGCGTCCCACCAGACGTAGACGACCTGGTCGGGGTCGCCGGGCACGGTGATGCCCCAGCCGCGGGCGCGCTGCTGGGAGCGCGAGATGGAGAAGTCGCGCAGCCCGGCGTCGATGAACGCGAGCACCTCGTTGCGCCGCGACTCCGGTGCGATGCGCAGCCGCCCGCCGACGATCGCCTCGCGCAGCGGCTGCGCGTAGCGCGACAGCCGGAAGAACCAGTTCTGCTCGGCGATGCGCTGCGGCGCGGTGCGGTGCTCGGGGCAGTGCGCGGAGGCGTCGAGCTCGTCGGGGGTCAGGTAGTGCTCGCAGCCGACGCAGTACAGGCCCTCGTAGGTGTCGGTGTAGAGATCGTCGGCGCAGGCGTGCCAGAACCGCTCGACGCCTGGGCGGTGGCGCGGGTCGCGGCTGGTGCGGATGAAGTCGTCGTACGACAGCGCGAGCGGTCCGCGCAGCGCGGCGAACGCGGCCGCGTTGGCGTCGACGAAGTCCTGCACGGGCAGCCCGGCCTGCTCGGCGGCGAGCACGTTCTTCAGCGAGTTGTCGTCGGTGCCGGTGAGCAGCCGCACCTGGTGCCCGAGGGCGCGATGGTGCCGGGCGAGCACGTCGGCCTGCACCGCTTCCAGCGCGAAGCCGAGGTGCGGGGCGGCGTTGACGTACGGGATGGTGGTGGTGAGATAGACGCGGGTCATGGGACTCCTCCTGCTCGAAACAAGCCGGAGCGTCGACCCGTCGCCGAGGCCCCGGACGCGGGGCCTGCGGTTTCACGCGCGTGTCAGCAGCCCCGGGAGCGGGGCATCATCACCTGACACGACGAGAAGATCACGCCGACACGGTAGCACCGGGCGCGGGGCGGGGGCGATGCGTTTGCGTCGTGCCGGATCCGTGGGCGGGTCGCGTCGGCGACAGTTCGCGGCGTGCCGCGCAGGTCGAGGTCGCCGCGCACCGCCCTGGCGAAGATAGACATGTTCCACTTGATGGGCAGCGCTTGAACGCGCTCTCCGGAGCTTTCAGGATCGGGCGGTAGGCAATGGACGCGGCCCCGCCGCTGGAACGGAGTGGCCATGTCCCCGCGCTTGAGCGTGCTCATCCCGACGTACGGCGACGCGCACACGCTCGCGCTGACCCTGGCCGCGCTGCGCCGCCAGACGCTCGACCCGGCGCTGTTCGAGGTCGTCGTCGTCAACGACGGCTCGGATCCGGCGCCGTACGCGCGGCTCACCGAGGCGGTGTACCCGTTCGCGTTCCAGTTCGACAGCCTGCCCGAGAACCGTGGCCGGTCGGCGGCGCGCAACCGGGCGGTGGCCCTGGCCCGGGGTGAGCTGCTCTGCTTCCTGGACAGCGACGTGCTGGCGGAGCCGCACCTGCTGGAGCGGCACCTGGCCTTCCATGACGAGCGGGGCACGCCCGCGGTGCTGATCGGCAAGCGGTACGAGGGGGACTGGGCGGTGCTGGCCGCCGCGCTGGACGGCGCGCCGCTGACACACGAGCTGGCCGGTCCGCGGCACGAGGACTTCCGGTTCCGGGTGCCGGGCCGCGACGAGTCGCCGGAGCAGTGGCTGGCGGGCGCGCCGTGGGTGTTCGCGCTGACCAACAACGTGTCGCTGCCGCGCCGGACCGTGCTCGACGCGGGCGGGTTCGACGAGGCGTACGGCACCCGCTGGGGCTTCGAGGACACCGACCTGGCGTACCGGATCCACCGGCTGCTGGGCGACGCGGGGTTCGGCTACGACCCGCTCGCGGCGGGGTTCCACGTGCCCGCGGTGCGCGACCTGACCAACCTGCAGCAGGACTACACCGTCAACCTGGAGCTGTTCCGCGAACGGCACCGCAGCCTGGAGGCGGAGCTGGTCGACCTGCCCGCGCCGACCGACGTCACCCGCAAGATCAGGCACTACCGCCAAACCCTGGCCGGCTGCGCCGAGCACGGGGTGGGCCGGCTGCCCGAGGTGTGGCCGCTGCTGGCCGCCGAGTTCGGCGGCGATCGGCCGGTGCTGTGGCAGGCGTTCGGCACCGACGAGGTGCCGCTGGGGGAGCGGGCCGTCACCTACGACCACGGGCGGCCGCTGTCCGAGCGCAACCTGCACCTGCTCGGGGTGTGGTCGCCGTTCCCCGACGGCGCGTTCGACGCCGTGGTCAGCGTGGACGTGTGGCGCTTCTTCGAGCAGCGCGAGTTGTCCCGGTTCCTGCGGCTGGGGCTGCGCCAGGCGGGCGAGGTCGTGCTGGCGTACACCCGTGGGCCGGGGGTGAAGGCCCTGCCCGCGGATCTGCCCGTGCTGACCGGCCCGGACTTCTTCGCCGCGCTGCTGCGCCGCCGCTACCCCCAGGCGCGCTGCGACCACTTCGGAGACACCACGCTGTTCCGCATCCCAGCCGCCTGACGTCATCTGACGAAGGAAGGGCACCTTCTTATCGTTTTCCGTGGAGGAAGGTGCCCTTCCTGACGCGTCCTGCCGGCTGCGATCCCGAGCCGCTGTCGGGTTGGCGCGGGAGCCGTGCCGTGGCCCGGCACGGCTCCTACGGTGAGGGCCCGCGGCCGCGACAGGCCGCCCGAGAGTCGAGGTGCGCCATGTCCCTCACCCGAAGCTCGAAACTCCTGGCCGGTCTGGCCGCCGTACTGCTCGGCGCGGCGGCGTCCCTGGTCGCGGCGGCCCCGGCCCAGGCCGTGACCGGGCTGATCGTCACCATCGACTGGAGCGATCTGACCGGGTCGGAGTCGTTCAAGACCGCCAACGCCGTGTGCCCGGCCGGCAAGGTGCTGCTCGGCGGCGGCGCGGACATCGTCGACGGCGGCGCCGAGGTGCACATCTCGTCGATGATCCCGGCCGCGGCCGGCTACCCGACGCACTCGTACTACGCCGTCGCGCGCGAGGACGGCGGCTTCGCCGGCAACTGGACCATGTACGCCTGGGCGATCTGCGGCACCGGCGTCACCGGCTGGCAGCTGGTCAGCGGCTCGTACACCGCCAGCGCGGGCACGAACGTCGTCGGGGTGCACCTGTCCTGCCCGTCGGGCAAGAAGGTGATCGGCACCGGCGGCGCGGCGGTCGGCGGCGCCCACTTCCTGATCCGGAGCATCGTGCCGTCGGCGGACCTGACCGGCCTGTCGGTCGAGGTCGGCGGGGACGAGGTGTCGTCGGGGGCGTACTCGGCGTACGCGTACGCGATCTGCGTGAACCCGGTCGCCGGGCAGCAGCGGGTGTCGGCGACCACCGCCGAGAACTCGATCAGCAAGGGGATCAGCGTGGCGTGCCCGGCGGGCAAGAAGCTGCACGGCACGGGCGGCTCGCACACGGCCGGGGGCCAGGCGCACTTCGACCGGATCGGGCTGTGGGGGCCGGGCGCGGTCTCCGGCTCGGACGTCGCGGTCATCGAGGACCAGACGGGGTTCGCCGAGAACTGGACGGCCACGGCGTACGCCATCTGCGCGACCTGACCGGGAGCGTTAAGAAGGGCACCTTCTACCACGCATAGCGTTAAGAAGGTGCCCTTCCTTTCATTTGCTACGGGGCGTAGACCTCGAACTCGAAGAGGGAGTAGCCCCAGGCGGTGGCGCGGGTGGTGCCGTTGACGCGGACGTAGCGGCCGCTGCCGGACAGGCCGGTGAGGTCGTCGACGCCGCCGTCACCGCCGGTGACCGACCGGATGGTGGTCCAGGTGTTGCCGTCGGGTGACGTCTGGATCTGGTACGCCGAGCCGTAGGCCGCCTCCCAGACCAGCCGCACGCGGCTGATCGAGTAGGTCTGGCCGAGGTCGACGCGCAGCCACTGCGGGTCGCTGAACGTGCTGGACCAGCGGGTGGTGGTGGCGTTGCCGTCCACCGCCTGCGGGCCGCCGTACGTCGCCGACTCGTTGCTGGAGGTCAGCGTCGGCTTGTTCAGCGCCACGTTCACCGAGGGCTGGCTGGTGGTGCCGGTGTACGGCAGCACCACGCGGGACTGGTTGCCGATGCCGAGCGTGGTCGACGTGCTGCCGATCGCGCTCCACACCTCGACCCGCACCGAGCCGTTCGCCAGGTTCGCGAACGCGCCGCTGGTGGTCTTCACGCCGGACGCCTGGGTGTAGTGCTCGTACCCGGCGACCGGGTCGGTCGGGAAGTAGTTGTACGTCTCCAGCCGGTCCCAGCTGCCGTTGCCGGTGAAGTCGTACGACACCCGGACCTGCGTGGCGTTGCCGACGCCGGTGCCCGCGTCCACGAACATGTCGAAGTTCGTGGCGCCGCCGTTGTGGTTGGCGGACAGGCCCGTCGCGGTGAACGTCTGCTGGCTGTGCGGGTTGCCGTCCCAGTTGCCGTTGGCCGCGGCCACGGTGACCGAGCCGGCCGCGCCCGCGGTGCCGGGCAGGCCGCCACCGGAGGTGAGGTAGCGGGTCGCGGCGAAGTTGCCGGGCGGGTTGGGCGAGGTCGACGGGCTCGGCGACGGCGGGGCCGACGGCGACGGGCTCGGCGAGGCGGGCGGCGAGGACGGCGGGTTCGACGGCGACGGGTTGGTGCCGCCGCAGGCGCCGCCGCCGCTCCAGGTGAACGCGCCCGAGGTGACCGTCTTGCAGGCGGGCACGTTGAGCGTGGTGCCGTTGGAGAAGGTCACCGTGATCGCGCTGTTGCCGATGTTGGACGCGACGTAGGTGCGTACGCCCGACTTGGTGAACACCTTGGCCAGCGGGTGGTTCGCGGTGACCGTGGTGTCGACGTTGCCGAGTGCGGCCAGGTTGCGGATCCAGTGGTAGGTGTGCGCCTTGCTCTCGCCCTCCTCCGAGGTGAACCCGGGGTTGGCGTTGAAGTTGTTCAGCGCGGTCTGGCCGTTGCCCAGGGCGAGGAACTCCCACAGGATGTCCTGCCAGACCGTCGGCGCGCCGCCGTTGTTGGTGACCAGCTCGTTGTAGTTGGTCTGCACGTAGGCGGGGTTGTCGCCGAGGTAGAAGTGGCCGCCGGTGATGGGCAGCATGTTGATGCCCTGGATCATCTCCGGCTCGCCGGAGAACCAGGTCGCGTACGCGCCGCCGTCGCCCCAGACCATGCCGACCGTGTTGTGCCCGAAGGCGGCCGGGAAGTTCTGGTTGCGCACGTCGAACCAGTACTCGGCGATCGCCGCGGACTGGGTGGTGTAGATGAAGATGCCCGCGTCGCGCACGGTGGTGTTGCCGGTCGCCTGGCCCCACTGGATCAGGGCGTTGGCGAAGTTCATGCCCTCCGACGAGGACTCCTGGTTGTTGCCCGCACCGAACGCGCCGTGCCCGGCCGCCCAGTCGTGACCGGCGAAGATGTCGAAGTCACGCAGGTACGGGAACCGGGTGTCGTTGCGGTCGTAGTTGTTGGCGTCGCGGATCAGCAGGTCCACCATGCCGCCGTACTGGCTGTTGGTGGCCCAGGTCGGGTCGAACTTGGCCAGCGTCGCGGCGGCGGCCACGTAGTAGCCGTAGTGGAAGTGGTGGTCGTTGAGCTCCTGGTCGGACCCGTACGAGGCCGGGTAGCCGATCAGGGTGCCCCACGCGCTGTTGTAGTAGAAGACGCGGCTGGTCTTGCCCGCCGAGGCGGTGAACCAGTCGTTGAGCCGGGTGCGGATCGTGGACAGCGCGGTGTCGCGCACCGAGGTCAGGCCGAGCTGGTCGGCGATCTCGGCGATGCGGGCGGCGCGGCCCAGGCCCTTGCCGGTCCAGTAGGTGTCGTCGCCGCGGAAGTCGGCCGGGTTGCCCGCGACCGCGTTCAGGTAGTTCGTGATCGTGGTCAGGTCGCCGCCGGAGCTGTCCGCGACCGCCGGGATCTCCGGCAGCACGCCGGTGTACTTCATCGAGGTCGTGAACGAGCCGATGCCGGTGAGGATCTTCATCTGGCCGCGGGCGGACGTGTACGTGGCCGCCAGCGGGCTCGCACCCGTCAGGTGGTTCCACTGGTGCGGGTAGAGCGCGGCGACCGTGGCGGTCTGCGAGCCCTGGCGCGCCGTGGTGAGGTAGGTGTAGGTCGTGTTCAGCGTGCTCGCGGCCTGGTTGTAGCTGTAGGACACGCGGGTGCCGGTGACGTGGGCGTGCGCGTACTGGCCGTACGTGGTGGCCAGCGCGGCACGGTCGGCGCCGGCGGGCAGCACCGCGACGGAGAAGAAGCCCTGGCCGTTGAGCGTCGAGCTGATCGTCGTGCCGCTGACGGTCCAGGTCGAGCCGCTGGGCGCGTACGCGACGTAGTCACGGCCGTTGACGTTGAAACCGAGCTGGCCGCCGGTGTTCGACCACACCGTCGGGGTGGCGACCGCGGTGATCTGCGCGTTGCCGCCGGTGATCTGGAAGTACGAGAACGGCAGGCCGTGCCCGATGGTCGCCTTCATGGTCCGCGCGCCGTCACTCCAGTACGGCGTGACGGTCCAGTCGCTCCAGCCGTCGACCTTGGTGTCGGGGGAGTTCAGGCCCGCCACGCCGACCAGGATGTCCTGCACGTACGGGTAGTGGAACTCGCCCGGGCCGGTCGCGGAGCCGCTGATCGCCGCGGTGGTGTTGTAGGAGAACCCGAGCCCGCCCGCGAACGTGTCGTACGACGTCGGGTGCGCGTGCAGCGGCTCGCTGTAGGAGCAGTCGAACTTCTTGAACAGCAGCGACGACCACCAGTCGTTGGTGGGCACGCCGCCGGCCGGGGCGTTGGCGGTGACGTACTGCCGCGGGTTGTTGGTCAGGTTGCCGCAGCCCACGGGCAGGGCACGGCCGGCGGGCAGCGTATCGGCGTAGCTGCCGGCGCCGACCGTGCCGGCTTCGGCGGTGCGGGCCACGGCGAGCCCGAACGTGGCGGCGGTCAGGACGGCGACCGCGCCGAGGACGAGGGCGCGCCGGTGCGCCCAGCTGCGGCGGTGGTGACCTGGGCGGCGGGACGCGCCACCCGGTGTCATCGACCGGATCGTCATTTCCATGTGCATGGCCTCCGGGGCTGGAGCTGTCATGGCAGGGAGAACGGAGGAGCGGTGGAGCGGTGGTGCCGGGCGCATGTGAGAGCGCTCTCTGAGCGCCGAAGTTAGCGGCAACCGCTCAATACGTCAATGTTTCGCTACGATGGCGTGAGAGTTAATCCTTGAGCGGCTTACCTTAAGTCGGCGCGGCACCCGGCATCCGCGCTTTGCGGATGCGCGTGAGAGCGCTCTCACGCTCATTTTCGTGTCGCCCGGTGAATGGTGCGATGCGATGTTGGCCGTCGACCCCGCCTCGATCCACTCGGCGTGGGCGCGCTCGGAGAAGGAGCGCGTCGGCGCCCTTGAGGGAGGAGCCCGGCGCGTGCAGAAGGAGCACCGGCGCGCCGGCAGACGCACCTGTTGGGGGCATATGGTGCCTTAACGGGAGATTTATCCGGTTGTTCGCGGGCGGCTTTCCGCTTGGTGGCGGATGTTTCGGGTGCGTGGATGGCGCAGTGTTGTCCCTGCGAGTTCGACCCGGTTCACCGGGCGGTCTCGTGGCGCCCCGGAGCGGGCGTCCCTGGAGGGGAGAGCCGTGTTCGACACATCCGACCTGGCGCTGTGCCTGGTGGACCGGGTGGCCGCTGATCGCGACGACGACGACAAGGTCTGGCGGTCCGCCATCCGCGAGGCCATCGCGAGCAACGTTCCGATCGAGCATGTGGCGTGCCGGGCCAACGTCTCGGTCGAGGAGATTCTCGCGATCATGAGCGAGACCCGTACCACCGCCGCCTGAACCGCACACCGTTCGAGAAGGCCCCGGCCACGCGCCGGGGCCTTCTTCGCGTCCTGGCTCGTTAGCTTCTGCGGACCGGACGGACGCGTGACGGAGGGCGACAGGTGAACGAGGTACTCCTCGAGGAGCGGGCGGCGGCCGCTCCCGCGGCGGCGGACGGGCCGCGCGTGCCCCGGGCCGTGGCGTGGGCGGCGCTCGCCGGGGCCGGGCTGACGGCGCTGGTCGTGCTGGCGATGCTGCTGCGCCTGCTGCCGACGGGGTCGCGGGCGGCCGGCTGGACCTATCCCTACGACCGCCTGGCCGGGCAGTGGCACGTGGTGTGGCCGGTCGCGGTGGCGGTGCCGGTGGTGCTGGGCCTGCTGTGGGTGTCGCGCCGGCTGCCCGAGCGCCTCGACGGCGCCGTGGTGGCGGGCTGGTTCGTCGCCGCCGTCCCGGTGCAGCTGCTGCTGCGGACGTACGCGCTGCCGTCG
Organism: Catellatospora sp. NPDC049609; assembly: GCF_040675365.1. NCBI lineage: Bacteria > Bacillati > Actinomycetota > Actinomycetes > Micromonosporales > Micromonosporaceae > Catellatospora > Catellatospora sp. NPDC049609. Next base: position 26,065 of record NZ_JBFAOU010000039.1, read on the forward strand.
CTCGGCCAGATCGTGGTCAGCGACCGCGCGAACTCGTTCTACTCCCCGTCCCAGCGGTGGGGGTTCGGCGAGTTCCTCGGCGACTACATGGGGCTGGTCGAGCAGCTGCCGCCGCATGCGCGCACCAACATGCCCGGCAAGACGCTGCTCTACTTCGGCCTCGACGCGCTGGGCCTGAGCCCGGCCGCGATGGGCGTGGCGGTGCTGGTGCTGGCCAACCTGTCCGCCGTGCTGCTGTGGCTGATCGTGCGCGAGCTCACCGGCGACCGCCGGATCGCGCTGTACGCCCTGGTCCTGGGCCTGTTCCTGCCGGGCGCGCTGTACTTCACGCCGGTGCTCAACGCGGTCGCGCCGGTGCCGATCCTGCTCGCGCTGTGGCTGCACGTGCGGTTCCTGCGTACCCGCCGGGCGGGCTGGGCGCTGGGCCTGGGCGGCGCGCTCTTCCTGGTGGTCTTCTTCGAGGCGCTGCCGCTGGTGATGGGGCTGGTGTTCGCGGCGGTGCTCGGGGCGGCGCTGTGGCGGCGGGCGGTGTCCTGGCGGGACGCGCTGCGCCTGGTCGGCTGGACCGTGGCCGGGTTCGCCGCCTGCCACGCCGCGCTGCGGCTGGGCTTCGGCTACGACCTGTTCGACAACTTCGGGTACGTGCTCGCCGACGCCAACGACTTCAACGCCCGGCACCGGCCGTACGGGATGTGGGTGACCCGGAACCTGTGGTACCTCGCGATCGCCGCCGGGTTCGCGTCCTGTGTGCTGCTGGCCGTGGCGGCGGTCGACGCGGTCCGCCGCCGCGGCGCCCACCCCGCCGCGGTGCTGACCCTGTCCGGGCTGGCGGTGCTGGTGGTGCTCGACCTGTGGGGCATCAACCGGGGCGAGACCGTCCGGCTGTGGATCTTCCTGGCGGTGTTCCTGCAGATCGGCGCGGCCTGGCTGTGCGCCCGCACGGAGCGCTTCTGGCCGGTCGCCCTCGTGGTGGCCTCCTCCGTGGTCCAGGCCGGCATCGGCCTCGCGATGATCGGCTTCGTCCGCATCTGACGCGCCCGCCGGCCGTCCATGATCGTCCGACTTGCCTGGCACCTGGGCGTATACGCCGCCAAGATACGCCCATCTGCCCGGCAAGTCGGACGATCTTCGTCCACTCGCGACCTGGTGATCATAATTATTGCTGGGGTGTGGGGGAGTTTGGCGTCAAAATTTTTGTTGGATGGCATTGACACTGTGGACGATCGATCGTAATTTTCTTCATCAACGGATCGTGGTGAAGGGAATTCTCGTGCAGGGTGTCATCGGTCGTATGCGGATGGAGCTGCCCAACCTGCCCGACGCGTTGCAGCGGGTGGCCGAGCAGATCCTGGAGGACCCGGCGCTGGCCGCGCAGGCGTCCATCGTGGACCTCGCCGAGCGGGCCGGCACCTCCACCGCGACGGTGACCCGGTTCTGCCGGGTGCTGGGCTTCCGGGGATACGCGGCGCTGCGGGTGGCCATCGCGACCGAGAGCGGGCGCGAGGCGCAGGCGCGCTGGGAGACCGACATCGACCGGGAGATCGAGCCCGGCGACCCGATGGACCGGGTGCTCGGCGTGATCGCCAGCGCCGACGCGCGCGCCATCCAGGAGACCGCGGCCCGGCTCGACCTCGCCCAGGTGGCGCGGGTCGCCGACGCGATCGCGGGGGCGGGCCGGGTCGAGCTGTTCGGGCTGGGCAGCAGCGGCACCACGGCGCGGGAGATGCAGTTCCGGCTGGAGCGCATCCGGGTGCCCTGCTGGCACCGCGAGGACGCGCACAAGGCGCTCACCAACGCCGCGCTGCTCGGCCCCGGCGACGTCGCGATCGGCTTCTCGCACAGCGGCCGCACCCGCGAGGTGATCGAGGTGCTGGCCGAGGCGGCCGAGCAGGGCGCGCTGACCGTCGCGGTGACCTCGTTCGACAAGTCGCCGCTGGCCGAGGCCGCCGCCGTGGTGCTGACCACGGCCGTGCACGAGACGACGTTCCGGCTCGCGGCGCTGTCGGCGCTGCACGGCCAGCTGGTCGCCGTCGACCTGATCTACGTCGCGGTGGCGCAGCGGACGTACGCGCGGACCACCGAGGCGTTCGAGGTCACCGCGCGGGCGGTGGAGGCCCACCGGCTGCACGACGAGCCCACCTCGCACCGGCGCCGAACGGTGCGGGAGGCCGCTGTGCAGCCGGTCGCCCCGCCGCGCGGCGCGGCGGAGTGACCGGCCGGGCTGCCGCACCGGCGGCGACGACACCGAGGCCGGACCACGGCCGAGCAACACGAGGAGCGAGATGAACGCGCAGACGTACCTGGAAGCCATCACCGAGCTGGTGGGCAAGGTGGGCACCGGGCAGGCGGCCAACGTGCAGCGGGCCGCCGACCTGATCACAGACAGCCTCAACGCGGGCGGCGTGGTGCAGGCCTTCGGCAGCGGGCACTCCGAGGCGCTCGCGATGGAGATCGCGGGCCGCGCTGGGGGCCTGGTGCCGACCAACCGCATCGCGCTGCGCGACATCGTGCTGTGGGGCGGCGAGCCCCGCACGGTGCTGGAGGACCAGCTGCTCGAACGGCGCACCGAGGTGGCGCACCGGCTCTACGAGCTGGCCCCGATCCAGCCCGCGGACGTGTTCGTGCTGGCCTCCAACTCCGGCATCAACGGGGTGGTGGTCGAGCTGGCCCTGCTCATCAAGGAGCGCGGGCACGGGCTGATCGCGGTGACGTCCCTGGAGCACACCGCGCAGTCGCAGCCGCGCCACCCGTCCGGCAAGCGACTGTCCGAGATCGCCGACGTGGTGCTCGACAACGGCGCACCGTACGGCGACGTCATTCTCGCCAACCAGACCGGCGCCGTGTCGTCGGTGACCGCGGCCGTGCTGGCCCAGATGGTGGTCACCGAGGTGGTCCGGCGCCTGCAGGAGGCGGGGCAGACCCCGCCGATCTACCTGTCCGCCAACATCGCCGGCGGCTATGAGCACAACCAGCAGTTGGAAGCGCGATACGCCGGGCGCATCCGGCGTATCGCCTAACCCATCAACCCCTGTGTGCAACCGAAGGGCGACATCATGAACCTTACAAGACGCGGCGCGCTGCTCAGCGCGGCTGCCGCGGCGGCAGCCACCTCGCTGGCCGCCTGCGCCACCTCCGGTGGCGGCAACGACGAGGGCGCGGGCAAGGGCGACGTCAGCGCGGAGAACCCGCTGGGCGTGCCGGCCGACGCCGGCCTGGAGGTCGTGGTCTTCAAGGGCGGGTACGGCGACCAGTACGCGATCGACGCGGGCACCCGGCTGAAGGAGAAGCACCCGAAGGTCGCCATCGACCACAAGGGCATCCAGGGCGTCGGCGAGGTGCTGCAGCCGCGCTTCGTGGCCGACAGCCCGCCGGACGTGGTCGACAACAGCGGCGCGGGCCGCCTCGACCTGGCCACCCTGGTCGCCTCGGGCAAGCTGAAGGACCTGTCCGAGCTGCTCGACGCCCCGGCCGTGGACGACCCGGGCAAGAAGGTCCGCGACACGCTCCTGCCGGGCGTGATCGAGGACGGCACCTTCGACGGCAAGCCGCTGGTGCTCAACTACTCGTCGGTGCTGTGGGGCGTCTGGTACAGCAAAACGCTGTTCGACAGGCACGGGTGGACGTTCCCGAAGACGTGGGACGAGATGCTCACCCTCAACGACGAGATCAGGAAGGCCGGCCTGGCCCCGTGGACCTGGCAGGGCAAGTACCCGGAGTACCTCAACGACCCGCTGCTGTCGATGGCGGCCAAGGCCGGCGGCTTCGACCTGGTCAAGGCCGTCGACAACCTGGACTCCGGGGCGTGGCAGAGCCCGGCGATGCTGGCCGCCGCCGAGGCGATCCACCAGCTCGCGGTGCGCGGCCACATCCTGCCCGGTTCGGAGGGCCTGTCCCACACCGAGGCGCAGAACGCCTGGTGCAAGGGCCAGGTCGCGTTCATCCCGTGCGGCTCCTGGCTGGAGGGTGAGCAGCAGAAGGTCACCCCGGCCGGGTTCGACATGGTGATGGCGCCGGTGCCGGCGCTGACCGGCTCGGACAAGCTCGCCGACGGCGCCGTGATGGCGGCCAGCAGCGAGTCCTACCTGGTGCCCGCCAAGGCGAAGAACCCCCAGGGCGGCCTGGAGTTCCTGCGCTTCCTGTTCTCCAAGCAGGTCGCGCGGGGGTTCGTGGAGAGCGCCAAGGCGCTGCCGGTGGTCGCCGGTGCGACCGACGGCCTCACCCTGACCAGCGGCCTGGGGTCGGTGGCGGAGGCGGCCAAGGCGGCCGGGCCGAACATGTTCAGCTACAAGTTCCGCACCTGGTACGCGCCGCTGTCCAAGGCGGTCGACGACGCCACGGGCGAGCTGGCCACCAAGCGGATCAACCCGCAGCAGTGGGCCGAGCGCGTGCAGAAGGCCGCCGACGCGGTCGCCAAGGACTCGTCCGTCGTCAAGCACAAGCGGTGATCGGCCATGCGGCACGGCAAGTACCGGTTCCTGGTGGGGGCGCTGATCGTGCCCCTGGCGCTGTACGGCGTGTTCGTGCTGTCGCCGTACGTCCAGGCCTTCCAGCTCTCGCTCACGAACTGGAACGGCGTGGACAGCGCCCCGGAGTTCATCGGGCTGGAGAACTTCAGCAGGCTGTGGAGTGACCCGCTGTTCCTGGCGGGGCTGCGCCACAACGGGCTGATGCTGCTTGTCGTGCCGCTGGCCGTCATCGCGGTGGCGCTGGCGCTGGCCGCCGCCACCAAGGGCACCCGGGTGTACCGGGTGGTGTACTTCTTCCCCCAGCTGCTCAGCGTCGCGATCATCGCGGTGCTCTGGCAGTTCGTGTACACCCCGAACAGCGGGCTGCTCAACGGCGCGCTGTCGGCCCTGGGCCTCGACTCGTGGCGGCGCTCCTGGCTGGCCGAGCCGGACCTGGCGCTGTGGTGCGTGATCGTGGTGATGATCTGGTCGTCGGTCGGCTTCTACGTGGTGCTGTTCTCGGCCGCGATGGAGTCGGTGCCGGAGGACATCACCGAGGCCGCGGCGATCGACGGGGCCGGCCCGGTGACCGTGTTCCGGCGGATCACGCTGCCGCTGATCTGGGAGAGCGTGCAGGTCGGCTGGATCTACCTGGGCATCGCGGCGCTCGACGGGTTCGCCCTGGTGCAGATCATGACGGTCGGGCCGGGCGGGCCGGACAACAGCACCGAGGTGATGGGGCTGGGCCTGTACCGGTCGGCGTTCAACTTCGCCAAGTTCGGCTACGCCTCGGCCATGGGCGTGACGATCTTCTTCCTCACCCTGTCGATCGCGGTGCTGCTGCTGCGGGTGACCCGGCGCGAGCGGGTGGAGCTGGCATGAGGATCAAGCACGCCGTACTGACGCTGTGGGCCGCGCTGGTGACGCTGCCGCTGCTGTGGGCCTTCATGTCGTCGTTCAAGACCGACGCGGAGATCTTCGACAGCCCGTGGACGCCGCCCGCGACCCCGCGGTTCGACAACTGGTCGCGGGCCTGGGAGCAGGCCTCGATCGGGCAGTACCTGTTCAACACCGTGATCGTGGTGGGCGGCGCGCTGGCGCTGACCATGCTGCTCGGCGCGCTCACGGCGTACTGCCTGGCCCGCTACGAGTTCCCGGGCAACCGGTTGCTGTACTACACGCTGGTCGCGGGGATGCTGTTCCCGGTGTTCCTCGCGCTGGTCCCGCTGTTCTTCGTGGTCGACAACCTCGGCATGCTCGGCACGTACCACGGGCTGACCCTCGTGTACGCCGCGTACGCCCTGCCGTTCACCGTGTTCTTCCTGCACGGGTTCTTCCGGTCGCTGCCGGGCGCGGTCGCCGAGGCCGCGTTCATCGACGGCGCCTCGCACGCCGGGGTGTTCTTCCGGGTCATGCTGCCCATGGCCCGGCCCGGCATGGTCAGCGTGGGCATCTTCAACTTCCTCGGCCTGTGGAACCAGTACCTGCTGCCCAAGGTGCTCAACCCCGACCCGGACCACTACGTGCTGGCCCAGGGCCTGGCCGAGCTGGCGGTCAGCCGCGGCTACGGCAGCGACTGGAGCGGCCTGTTCGCCGGGCTGATCATCGCGATCCTGCCGGTCCTGCTCGCGTACGTGTTCTTCCAACGGCAGATCCGCGCCGGGCTGACCTCCGGCGCCCTCAAGTAACACCACAGACCGCACGGGCGAGCGCCCACGCCGAACTCGGGGAGAGTGCGCTCTTCGGCGTGCTCGACCGTGCCCGCAAGAAGGCACCTCCGCACGGAACCTACAGGGCACCAAGGCCCCGGGCGCGCCGCCTCTCACGCGGCGCGCCCGGGGGTGCCACCCACCGTAGTCCGCCACCCCGAAAGGAGAAACAAGTGTCCCTCCGACGTCCCATCGTCGCCGCGATCGGCGCCACCGCACTGGCGCTGACCGCCGGCACGCTGGTCGCGCTGACCGCGGGCACCACCGCGGTCGCCGCGGCGGCGACCTGCAACGCCCTGTTCGACGACTTCAGCTACAGCGGGCCGAGCGACCCGCTGATCAGCCAGCGCGGCTGGACCGTGCGCACCTACTCCGGCGGCCCCGGCATCCCCGGCGCCTCCTGGCCGACCACCAACGTCTCGTTCCCGACCGTGGACGGCGCCAAGTCCCTGCAGCTGCAGGCGTCCACCGACGGCACGGCCGGCGGCACCAGCCAGGCGGAGCTGTACCACCAGCAGAAGTTCTTCGAGGGCACGTACGCCTCGCGGGTCAAGTTCACCGACGCGCCGGTCTCCGGCAACGACGGCGACCACCTGGTGGAGACGTTCTTCACCATCACCCCGCTGGCCGCCCCGATGGACCCGAACTACGGCGAGATCGACTTCGAGTACCTGCCCAACGGCGGGTGGGGCGAGCCGTCGAACATCATGTACGAGACCACGTGGGAGACCTACCGCCCCGACCCGTGGGAGGCGGTCAACGCCCACGGTGAGCAGCGGCAGTCCTACGCGGGCTGGCACGACCTCGTGTTCACGGTCTCGGCCGGGCACGTGAAGTACTACATCGACGGGAACCTGGTCGCCGACCACAGCGGCATCTACTGCCCCGAGACCAACATGTCGATCAACTTCAACCTGTGGTTCATCGACGCGGCCGCGCACACCGGCGGCATGTCGACCTACCGCCAGCAGGTCGACTACGTGCTGTACTCGCAGCACGAGGTGCTCACCCCGGCGCAGGTCAACGCCCGCGTCGGGTCGTACCGGGCGCAGAACGTGGCGCACACCGACACCGTCGGCACCGGCGGCGGCACCTGCCCCACCGCCTCGCCGTCGACCGGCCCGAGCACCCCGCCGTCGTCCTCGCCCTCGGCGTCCCCGCGCCCGCCGTCGCCCTCCCCGTCGGCCCCGCCGACCGGCGGCACCGGCTGCGCCAACGCCGCGACGTGGACCGTCAACGGCGTCTACACCACCGGCAACCAGGTCAAGTGGGAGCGCAGCGCCAACGGCAACCCCAGCGGCCCGAAGTCCGGTGACGGCGTGCACCTGTGGCGCGCCAAGTGGTGGACGCAGGGCTCCGAGCCCGGCTGGACCGTCCAGTGGGAGGACCTGGGCCGCTGCTGAGCGGGTTCCCCAGGTTCGGATGAAGTGAAAGGATCAGCGCCCGTGACCCTCGTCCTCGGCCTCGACGTCGGCGGCACGTCGTCCCGGGCGCTGATCACCACCCGCGACGGCACCCGCCTCGGCTCCGGCCGGGCGGGTGCCGGCAACCCGGTGTCCGTGCCGCTCGCCGACGCCGTGACCTCGGTCGCGGCGGCCGTGCGGGCGGCACTGTCCGGCCTGGACCCTGCCGCGGTGCGGTCGGCGGTGATGGGCATCGCCGGCACCGGCCGGTTCGCCGACCCCATGGTGGCGGCCGCTTTCGGGCGGGCGTTCGCGGAGCTGGGGCTGACCGTGCCGGTGCGGCCGGTCGGCGACGTCGAGGTGGCGTACGCCGCGGGCACGGCGGAACCGCGCGGCACGGTGCTGATCTCGGGCACCGGGGCGATCGCCGCGCGCATCGAGCACGGCGTGATGACCACGACCGCCGACGGCATCGGCTGGCTGCTCGGCGACCTGGGCTCCGGCTTCTGGCTGGGCCGCGAGGCCGCCGCGCTGACCGCCCGCGAGCTGTACACCCGCGTCCCCGACGGGCACCTGACCCGCGCCGTCGCGACGGCCGTGCTCGGCGCGGTGCCCGCCGCCGCGTCCCGGCAGGCCGCCGACGACCTCATCGGCGCGCTGCACGCCCAGGAGCCGCGCCACCTCTCCCGCCTCGCGCCGCTGGTCACCGAGGCCGCCGAGGCGGGGGACCCGGCGGCCGCCGCGCTCGTCGAGCGGGCCGCCGCGCACCTGGTCGACGCCGTCGCCGAGGTGCACCGGGACGGGCCGGTGGTGCTCGCCGGCAGCGTGCTGCTGGGCTCGCGGCCGGTGCGGGAGGCGGTTATCCGGCTGCTCGCGGGAAGACTGCCCGCCGTCGCGGCGCCGACCGCCGGGCCGGGCGAGGTGGGCGCCGCCCGCCTCGCGGCCGACCTGCTCGCCCGCCGCTGACCCAGCTCAGCCCAGTGCGTTGCACAACTATTGTGCATAAGTTATGTGCACAGTTATCGTGCATTCATGGAGGAGCCGATCCCGCACCGCGTCGTACACCTGAACGGGCCGCAGATCCGCACGCTGGCCCACCCCCTGCGAGCACGCCTGCTGGGCCTGCTGCGGGTCGACGGTCCGGCCACCGCGACCACCCTCGCCCGGCTGCTCGCCACCAACACCGGCGCGACCAGCTACCACCTGCGCCAGCTCGCCGACGTGGGGCTGGTGGCCGAGGAGACGGACCTGGGCACCGGCCGGCAGCGCTTCTGGCGCGCCGCGCACGACGCCAGCACCTGGCGGCCCACCGACTTCGACGACGACCCGGACGCCCGCGCCGCCGCCGAGTGGATCGAGACCCACCAGCTGCGGTTCCTCGCCGAGCAGGCGGAGAGCTGGGTCGCGGCGCAGCAGACGGCCCCGCTCGCCTGGCGCGAGGCCGCGATGATCGGCGACGCGACGCTGACCCTCTCGCCTACCCGCCTGCGCGCGCTGAACGACGAGCTCTGGGACCTCATCGAGCGGTACCGCCAGGACCCCGCGCTCCGCGAGGAGCCCGAGGCCGCGCAGATCCACGTGTTCCTCGCGAGCTTCCCCCGGGCGGAGGAGATCCGGTGAGCACGCTGACCGTCCGCCAGGTGCACCGGCGATACCTGCTGCTGCACGGCCTGCGCTGGCTGCCGACCGGCCTCCTGATCCCGGTCCTGATCCTGCTCATGCAGGAGCGCGGGCTGACCCTGCCGCAGATCGGGCTGGCCGCCACCGCGCAGGGCCTGATCGTGCTCGCACTGGAGCTGCCGACCGGCGGCCTGGCCGACGCGCTCGGCCGCAAGCCCGTGCTGGCGGCGTCGTGGACGGTCAACCTGCTCTCCCTGGCGCTGCTCATGGTGGCGGACTCGTTCGCGATGTTCGTCGCCGCCTGGGCGCTGCAGGGCATCCATCGCGCGCTCGACAGCGGCCCGCTGGAGTCCTGGTACGTCGACGCCACGCTCGCCGCCGACCCCGACGCGAAGTACGAGGCAGGGCTCGGCCACGCGGGCACCGTCATCGGCGTGGCGATCTCCGCCGGTGCGCTGCTCAGCGGCGGTCTGGTCGCGCTCGGCCCGCTCGGCGGCGTCAGCGCGCTCACCGTGCCGGTGCTCGCCGCCACGGCGCTGCAGGCCGTCGCCCTGATCGTCCTGCTGCGACTGCTGGCCGAGACCCGGCCCGCGCGCGGCGTCGCCGCCCTGCGCGCCTCGGTCCGCGAGGCCCCCCGCATGATCGGCCAGGCGTTCGGGCTGCTGCGCCGCTCGCGGGTGCTGCTGGCGCTGGTGGCGGTGGAGCTGTTCTGGGGATTCGGCATGGTCACCTTCGAGACGCTGCTGCCGGTCCGGCTCGCCGAGGTGGTCGGCGACGCCGACCGCGCCGGTGCGCTGCTCGGCCCGGCGAACTCGGCGGCCTGGCTCGTCTCGGCGGCCGGCGCCGCGCTGACACCCCTGCTGCTGCGCTGGCCGGGCGCCGCGCCGTCGGCCGCGCTGCTGCGGATCCTGCAGGGCGTGACCGTCGTGGCGATGGGCCTGCTCGCCGGCCCCGCCGGCCTGCTGGCCGCGTACCTGTGCTGCTACGCCGTGCACGGCGCGTCCAACCCGCTGCACACGGCGCTGCTGCACCGCCAGGTCGACGGGCCGTACCGGACCAGCGTGATCTCGCTGAACTCGATGATGGGCCAACCCGCGAGCGCCGTCGGCGGGGTCGCGCTCACCAGCCTCGCCGCCGCGACCAGCATCAGCACCGCGATGCTGGTCGGCGCCGCGGTGCTCGCCGTGGCCGCCCCGCTCTACCTGCCCGCCTGGCGGCAGTCGCGGCGCGCGCCCGAGCCCCTCCCGGCCGCAGCGGAACCGGTCAGCGTCGGCTAGGGCCGGCGGTGGGGGACTCGGGAACAGGCGCGGCCGGTCACGTCGGCAGCCTGTCCGCGGCGGGGTCCGCACCTGCGTACCCGCCGCGCCCCCCCGTCCGGCCGGGCCGGTCCGCGGCGTGACCCGCCGCAGCGTCCGCCGCCCGCGGCGTGACCCGGTCCGCAGCACGCCCCGGCCCTGCCCGCGCGGCCCACGCCCCTGGGCCGCGCGGGGTGTCACTCCCCGGCGTACGTGCCGAAGCTCCAGATGACGCCCTGCGGGTCGCGGACGCTGAACCCGCGGGAGCCGTAGTCCTCGTCGCGCAGCTCGCGGATCACCGTCGCCCCGGCGGCGGTCGCGCGGGCGAACAGCGCGTCGGGCTCGTCGGTGACGACGTAGACGAGGCCCTGACCGGCCGGGATGTCGTGCACGTTGTCGGGGCGCGGGCTGCCCAGCATGACGCCGCCGCCGGGCGGCCAGCGCAGCTCGGCGTGGTCGACGGTGTCGCCGGAGCCGTGCACGGCGGTGGCGGTGAACCCGAACGCGTCCTCCAGGAACGCGATGGCGGCACGGGCGTCGGGGTAGGTCAGGCAGGGCCACACCATGGCGCGGTTATCGGTCATGCCTCCAGCGTCGCGGCCGCGGCGGCCTCGTGGCTTGGAAGAATGGGAAGCTCCTCGACCTGCGGCCAGCGCGACGGCGCCACCCCGGCGAACTCGCGCCACTCCCGGGCCAGATGCGCCTGGTCGTAGTACCCGCAGGTCGCGGCGATCTCGGCCAGCGCCGGACGGTGCGGCTGCCGCATCAGCCGCTGGGACCGGTCGAAGCGGGCGATGCGCAGCGCGTCCTTCGGGCCGACGCCGAACTCGGCGGTGAACCGGGCGCACAGGGTGCGGCGGCTCCAGCCGGTCTCCGCGGCCAGGTCGCCCACGCGCAGCCCGCCGCCGGAGCACAGGATCCGCTGCCAGGCGTACGCCAGCTCGGCAGCGGGCTCGGCCGGGTCGAGCCGCCGGGTGAGCGCCGCGTCGAGCAGCGCGAACCGCTCGCGCCACGTCCCGGTGCGCAGGCGGTCCGTCAGCGCGTCCAGCGACAGCGGCAGCACCGCCGCCGCCAGTGCCGCGGCCGGCATGCCGAACAGGGCGCGGGCGCCCGCCGGGGTCAGCCCGAGCTGCACTCCGAACTGGGTGCCGTCGTGGTGGATGAAGGCCGGCGCCAGGGTCAGCCCGCTGGCCAGCGCGGCGTACCCGGTCGGCGGCGCACCGGGGGTGAGCGCGACCAGCGTCGGCTCCTCGAAGCTGATCACGACCGTCAGCTCGGACGACGGCAGGCCGAGATGGACTCCGGGCGCGAAGCCCCGGTAGTGGTAGCCGACGTACCGCTTGACGTACGGCCGGAGCTGCGGCGCCGGAACGCCCTCGACGTTCTCCGCGATGCGCATACCCGTCCATGGTGGCACGCGGTGCAGTCAGCCGCGAAGCGCCGCGATGACCGGCGCGAACGCCTCCAGGTACGGGTCGTGCACGGTCAGGTAGGAGAAGCCGTAGCGCGCGCGGTGCCGGACCAGCTGCGCGGCCATCTCATCGACCGTGCCGAGCAGCAGGAACGGCGACTCCAGCACGTCCTGCGCGGACATGCCCGCCCGCGTGGACAGCTCGGCCGCGGTGGCCGCTCGGTCGGCGGTCTCGACCACCAGCTGGATCAGCGCGTGCCACTCGATGCGGTCGGCCCGGTCCCCGGCGTGCGCCCGCGCGAACGCGACCCGCTCGTCCGCCTCGGCGGCCGTCCCCAGCCGGAAGGTGCCCGGCTGCGCGCCCTTGACCTGGTACGCCCCGGCCACCGAGATGATGTCGGCGTGCTCGGCGGCGATGCGCAGGACGCGGTCACCGGTGCCGCCGACGATCAGCGGCGGCCCGTACCCGCCGAAGCCCGCCTTCTGCACCGGCAGCGGTGGTGCGCCGCCCGGCAGCGGCCTGGTGTCCTCGGCCCGGAACCACCGGCCCAGCTCGCCGATCGTCGCGGCGAGCTGCGCGGTGCGGGCGCCGAACGGCGCGAACGGGATCCCGGCCGCGTCGAACTCCCACTTCATGTGGCCCGCGCCGAGGCCGACCTCCAGCCGCCCGCCGGTGAGCAGGTCCGTCGTGGCGATCTCGCGGGCCAGCAGGGCCGGGTTCCAGAACGGCACGTTGAGCACCAGCGTGCCGACCCGCAGCCGCTCGGTCGCCGCCGCGGCCGCGACCAGCACCGGGAACGGCGCGGGCGCGCCCAGGTGGTCGGCGGCGAACACGGTGTCGTACCCGAGGCGCTCGGCCAGCCGGCACCGGTCCGCGAAGGACTCCTGCGACGCGACGGCGAAGACGTTGGACGAGAACCGGAAGTCACGCATACCGCCGACCGTATGCCGCCGGGGGAGTCCTCCGCACACCCGTGCTCCTTCCCACAGCCGCACCTCCCCGAACGCGCAGGTGGTGCAGCACCGGGTGGTCAAGGAGGACGGCAACCGGCACGCCCGCCGGTGACGCCCCGCACCGGCCCGCTCCGGGAACGTTCGCACGCCACCGACCTGCGGCTATGGAAGCCGGCAGCGGGTGGGGCACCCGGCCGCGCCTAGGTTCCGCGTGTCAGCGGAACGCTAGGCCGGGAGGCGCGATGTGGAGAGTGTCGTACGTCGTGGGTGTGTTGATCGTCGGGCTGGGTCTGTTCCTGGCAGTGGGCAGCGTGTACGGCTACACGCAGCTCGACGCCGACCAGACCCGGGCCGAGCGGCTGCTGGCCGAGGCGGCCGGCGAGGAGGAGATGCGGTGGCGGCAGGTGTACATCGCCGAGATCGAGGATGACAAGGGCAGCAACGTGGTCGTGGCCCTCGGCGGCCTCGCCATGGCCGTGGGCGGCACGGCCCTGGTCGTCGTCACCCGCCGCCGTCGCCGCGTCAGCGTGCCGAGCTAGGGCGGCCGAGGTCGGGACCGTGGTCAGGCGGCCATCCCGAGCGCGAGGGCCGCTGCGACGGGGGCCAGGTACAGGACGGGAAAGGCGACGGTCCGGTAGGAGCGGGCGCGGAGCACCGTGATCACGGCGCCGGTGAAGTACAGGATCAGGCCGATGGCGGCCAGCGTGCCGACGGCGGGGACGAGCAGGCCGGCGAGCAGGCCCACGGCGCCCGCGCCCTTGGCCGCGGCAAGCCAGGGCCACCAGGAGCGGGGGACGCCGTAGCCGACCAGCGGCGCGGTCACGAAGTCCGCGCGGCGGAACAGGGAGATCGACGAGAAGCCGACCCAGAGGGCGGCGAGGACGGTGACGACGATGTGGGCGGTGTACACGGTGTGCGCTCCTTCACGGGCGGGGGATGTGTGCGCTCACCTGCCTGACGTCCGCCCGCACCCCCGTGTGACACCCCTCGGTTGTGACGTGCTCTACACCGGACGGCGCCCACCGCACCCGGCGCGGCAGGGCCGGCCCAAATAGACGTTGGCCTATCTGAATGACGATTCGTCGATCGAAGTCATCCAGATAGGCCAACGTCTATGAAAAGGACGGACTCGCCGGCCCCGGCGTCAGCGCAGCTTGTCGAGGCCCGCGCGGCGCAGGGCGTCGGCCATCGCGCTGTTCGCGATCGGCTCGTTGCGCTGGCGCGGCTGACCGCCCCCGCGCTGGCCACCCTGGCCGCCACCCTGACCACCACGCTGGCCGCCACCGCCGCCCCCGCGCTGGCCACCGCCACCGCCACGCTGGCCGCGGTCACCGCCGCCACCGACGCTGCCGCGCTGGCCGCGGTCGCCGCCCGCCGGGGCGGCCTCGTCCTCCAGGCGCAGGGTCAGCGAGATGCGCTTGCGCGGGATGTCCACGTCCAGCACCTTGACCTTGACCACGTCACCGGACTTGACCACCTCGCGCGGGTCGCTGACGAAGTTGCGCGACATCGCCGACACGTGGACCAGTCCGTCCTGGTGCACGCCGACGTCGACGAACGCGCCGAACGCGGCCACGTTGGTGACCACGCCCTCCAGCAGCATGCCGGGCTGCAGGTCGGAGATCTTTTCGACGCCGTCCTTGAAGGACGCGGTCTTGAAGGCCGGGCGCGGGTCGCGGCCGGGCTTCTCCAGCTCCTTGATGATGTCGGTGACGGTCGGCAGGCCGAACACGTCGTCGGCGTACTCGGCCGGCTTGAGGGTGCGCAGCAGCGAGCCGTTGCCGATGAGCTTGGCCATCTCGACGCCGTTGTTCTTCAGGATGCGCTGCACCACCGGGTACGCCTCGGGGTGCACGCTGGACGCGTCGAGCGGGTTGTCGCCGTTGGGAATGCGCAGGAAGCCCGCGCACTGCTCGAACGCCTTGGGCCCGAGACGCGGCACCTCCTTGAGGGCGGTGCGCGAGCGGAACGGGCCGTTGGCGTCGCGGTGCAGCACGATGTTCTCGGCCAGGCCCGCGCTGATGCCGGAGACCCGGGCCAGCAGCGGCGCGGACGCGGTGTTCACGTCGACGCCGACGCCGTTCACGCAGTCCTCGACCACGGCGTCCAGCGAGCGCGACAGCTTCACCTCGGACAGGTCGTGCTGGTACTGCCCGACGCCGATGGACTTCGGGTCGATCTTCACCAGCTCGGCGAGCGGGTCCTGCAGGCGGCGGGCGATGGACACCGCGCCGCGCAGCGACACGTCGAGGCTGGGCAGCTCCTGCGAGGCGTACGCCGAGGCCGAGTACACCGACGCGCCCGCCTCGGAGACGACGATCTTCGTCAGGTTGAGCTGGGGCGCGAGCTTGATCAGGTCGATGGCGAGCTTGTCGGTCTCCCGCGAGGCGGTGCCGTTGCCGATGGCGATCAGCTCGACCTGGTGTGCCGCGCACAGCTTGGCGAGGCTGGCCAGCGACTCGTTCCAGCGGTTGTGCGGCACGTGCGGGTAGATCGTGTCGGTGGCGACGACCTTGCCGGTGGCGTCGACGACGGCGACCTTCACGCCGGTGCGGTAGCCCGGGTCCAGGCCCATCGTGGCGCGGGTGCCGGCCGGGGCCGCCAGCAGCAGGTCGCGCAGGTTCATCGCGAAGACCCGGACGGCCTCCTCCTCGGCGGCCTGCCACAGCCGGTTGCGCAGGTCGAGGCCCAGGTGCACCAGGATGCGGGTGCGCCAGGCCCAGCGCACGGTGTCGTTCAGCCACTTGTCGGCCGGGCGGCCGCGGTCGCCGATGCCGAACGCGGCGGCGATGCGCTGCTCGAACACGGTCGGGCCGGCCGGGGCACCCTCGGGCTGCGGCTCGTCCGGCTCCATGACCAGGTCGAGCACCTCCTCCTTCTCGCCCCGGAACATGGCGAGGATGCGGTGGCTGGGCAGCTTGGCGTACGGCTCGGAGAAGTCGAAGTAGTCGGAGAACTTCGCGCCCTCCTCGGCCTTGCCGTCGCGCATCTTCGAGACGATGCGGCCGCGGGTCCACATCAGCTCGCGCAGCCCGCCGATCAGGTCGGCGTTCTCGCCGAAGCGCTCGACCAGGATCGAGCGCGCGCCCTCCAGCGCGGCGGCGGTGTCGGCGACGCCCTTGTCGGCGTCGACGTAGGCCGCGGCGGCGGTCTGCGGGTCGTGCGAGGGGTCGCCGAGCAGCAGGTCCGCGAGCGGCTCCAGCCCCGCCTCGCGGGCGATCATGGCCTTGGTGCGCCGCTTCGGCTTGTACGGCAGGTAGATGTCCTCCAGCCGGGCCTTCGCGTCGGCCGCCATGATCTGCGCCAGCAGCGCGTCGTCGAGCTTGCCCTGCGACCGGATCGACTCGATGATCGTGGCGCGGCGCTCCTCCAGCTCGCGCAGGTAGCGCAGTCGCTCCTCGAGGTTGCGCAGCTGCTCGTCGTCCAGCGCGCCGGTGACCTCCTTGCGATAGCGGGCGATGAACGGGACCGTCGCCCCGCCGTCGAGCAGCTCGACCGCCGCGTTCACCTGGTTCTGCCGTACGCCGAGCTCCTCGGCGATGCGCTGCGCAATGGACGTCGTCACGCCGCCATTCTGCCCGTTCGCAGGCCGCCGCAGTTCACAGGGGCACCGTGGCGGGAAAACCCTCCCGGCGGCCGTACACCACGCCGCAGGCGACGGCCAGGGTCAGCACGCCCGCGACCAGCGGCAGCGCGGCGAGGCCCCAGCCGGTGAGGACCAGGCCGCCGAGCAGCGCGCCGCCGCCGATGCCGACGTTGAACGCCGACGCGTTGAGCGCGGCCGCGGTGTCGGCGGCGCCCGCGGGGGCGGCCCGTAGGATCGCCGCCTGCACCAGCGTGGCCAGCGCGTTGAGCGCGAGCCCGGCCAGCGCGGCGGCCGCGACCGCCAGCGCGGGGGAGTGCCCGGACAGGCTCAGCACGCCCAGCGCGGCGGTCAGGATGACGACCCCGCCCAGCGCCGCGAGCCGGGGCCGCCGGTCCACCAGCATCCCGGCGGCGAGCAGGCCGACCGCGCCCGCCGCGCCGTAGCCGAGCAGCGCCGGGCTCAGCTGCTCCTCGGCCAGGCCCGTGGACTGCAGGAACGGCGAGATGTAGGTGTAGAAGCTGAAGTAGCCGAGCATGGTCACCGCCGTGGTGACCACGACGATCGCGACCGACGGCGTACGCAGCACGTGCAGCAGGCTCATGCCGTTGCCGGCCTGCTCGCCGGGGAAGTCGGGCAGCATCCGCCAGCCGACCAGCGCCAGCACCACGCCGACCACGGCGAGCACCACGAACGCGGCCCGCCAGCCGACGGCCACGCCCAGCGCGGTGCCGACCGGCACGCCGACCAGGATGGCGACCGTGCCGCCGCTGAACACCAGGGTCACCGCACGGCCGACCCGGTCGGGGGAGACCATGCGGGCGACGTACCCGGCGCACATGGCCCAGTACGCGCCGTGGGCGAGCCCGCCGAGCAGCCGCGCCGCGGCGGCCATCGGGTACGCGGTGCTGAGCGACATGAGCACGTTGCTGGCGGAGTACGCCAGCAGCGTGCCGACCAGCAGGTTGCGGCGCGAAAAGCGGGCGGTGAGCCGGCCGAGCGGGGCGGCGAACAGCGCCACCATCAGGGCGTACCCGGTGACGAGCAGGCCCACGGTGGGCTCGGACACCCCCAGGCCGCGGCTGATCGAGCTGAGCAGGCCCATCGGCACCATCTCGGTGGTCACCGACAGGAACGTGCCCGCCGCCACGACGAGCAAGCCCGCCAGCGGCCAGGGCTCGCGGCGGGCGGTGGCGGGGTGGGTCGTGGCGCTCACCGTTCGACGGTAAGCGCTCGCACGGGAGAACCCGTCAGGGTTTCCCCGGTGAACTCGCCCACAACCGGGGGGAATCCCCTGGCCCGCCCCGGGTATCCGCGTCGATCCCTCGACGGGCCCGCGTGCGCCCCGGCACCCTGTCTGCGCTCAACGGGACCTGTGGAAGGGGGAGGATCAGGGTGCGCCTCAGGAGGGTGCTGGCGGTCTTCGGGATCGTGGTGGCGCTGCTGTGCACGGTGTGCGCGGGCGCCGGGGTGTGGATCTGGAACATCCAGGTGGTCGACACCACCGGCGAGGTCGACTTCACCCGTCCGCTGGCGGTGCCGCCGCTGGCGCCGTCGCGGATGGAGGACGGCAAGCGGGTGTTCGACCTGAGGGCGCAGGCGGGCACGCACGACTTCGGCCGCGGTGCGACGCCGACCTGGGGCTTCAACGGCGACCTGCTCGGCCCGACGCTGCGGGCCGCCCGCGGCGAGCAGGTCGTGGTCAACGTGACCAACGCCCTGGACCAGACGACCACGGTGCACTGGCACGGCATGCACCTGCCGCCGGACATGGACGGCGGCCCGCACCAGCTGGTCGCCGCCGGGAAGACCTGGTCGCCGAGCTGGCGGATCGAGCAGCCGGCCGCGTCGCTGTGGTACCACCCGCACCTGCACGGCGAGACCGCCAAGCACGTGTACCAGGGGCTGGCGGGCATGTTCCTGATCGACGACCCGGCCACGTCGGCGGCCGCGCTGCCGCACGAGTACGGCGTCGACGACATCCCGGTGATCGTGCAGGACAAGAACTTCGACGGCGACGGCAAGCTGGACGACGCCCCGGGCGTCTTCGGCGGGGTGGGCATCCTCGGCGACACGATCGCGGTCAACGGCACGGTCGGGCCGTACCTTCAGGTCACTACGCAGCGGGTGCGGCTGCGCCTGCTCAACGGGTCCAACGCCCGCGCCTACGACTTCGGGTTCGCCGACGGCCGCCGGTTCGCGCTGGTGGGCACGGACGGCGGGCTGCTGGAGTCGGCGTACGAGACCGACCGGGTGATGCTGTCGCCCGGGGAGCGGGCCGAGATCGTGGTGACGGTGCGGCCGGGCGAGCGCACGGTGCTGCGCAGCTACCCGCCGGACCTGGGCACGGGGGTGTTCGGGCGGTTCACCGGCGGCGAGGACACGTTCGACGTGCTGCAGCTGCGCGCGGCGGGCACGCTGGCCGCGCGGCCGGAGGTGCCGCAGCGGCTGGTCGCGGTGCCCCGGCTGGCGCGCGCCGACGCGGCGCAGCAGCGCGCGTTCAAGCTCAGCGGCCACAACATCAACGGCTCGCAGATGGACATGACGCGGGTCGACTTCGCGCCGGAGAAGGACACCACGGAGATCTGGAAGGTGGTCAACAACGACGGCCAGCCGCACAACTTCCACGTGCACGACGTGCAGTTCCAGGTGCTCACCAGGAACGGCGCCGCGCCGCCGCCGCAGCTGGCGGGCTGGAAGGACACCGTCTACCTGCCGCCGAACGAGACCTTCGAGCTGATCATGAAGTTCACCGACTACGCGGACGCGGACACGCCGTACATGTTCCACTGCCACGTCCTGTTCCACGAGGACGCCGGGATGATGGGGCAGTTCGTGGTGGTGCCGCCGGGCGGGAAGCCGGGCGTGATCGACCACGGCGCGCACCTGGCCCACGCCGGGCACCACTGACCGGCGCAGCGGTGCGGGCCGGGGCGCGACCCCCGGCCCGCACCCCCCGGACCTGCTGGATCCTGCGGAAGGACCGGCCGGTGCGGCCGTCGGCCCAGCAGCCGTGGCCGGGCCGTGTGGTCAGACCTGCTTGCAGATGTCGGTCGCGGTCGCGATCACGACATCCACGGTGGTCCCCGGGGCCACGACGGTGCCGCCGGCCGGGGTCTGCTCGATGGCGTAGCACTGGTCGGGCGTGGCCCGGTACGTGATCCGCCCGATCAGGCCGAGGCGCTTGAGCTCCGCCGTCACCTCGACCTCCCGCCAGCCGTACATGCCGGGCACCTTCCGCGTCGACGCGGCGGGGCTGGCCGGGGCGGCGGGGCTGGTCGCGGCGGGGTTCGCGGCCGCCGTCGACGACGGCCTGGGCGTCCCGGCCCGGCCGGACGCGGTCGGCGTGGCGCGCGGTGCCCGCGTCGCGCTCGGGGCGGCCGCCCCCGTGGCGGGGGCGTCGGTCGCGGCGGCGGTGGCCGTCGGGGTGGGACGGTCGGAGCCCGCCGCGGGCGGATCCTGGTCCGTGCCCGAGGTGAGGGCATAGCCGGCGACCGCCGCGAGCACCAGCACCGCCGCGGCCCCGGCGAGCGCCCCGCGCCGACGCGTGCCGGCCAGACCGGCGCGGGCGAGCGCCCGGCTGCCCGCAGGCGGCACCTCCTTCGTGCCGCGGGGCCCGCTTTCCGTGCCACCGGGCGGGGCAGGTGTCCTGCCGTGGGCCGACGTTATGCGTGCCTCGTCGGAAGACGTGCCGGGGACCGTCGCGCCGCCGCCGGACCGCCCGGTCGCCGAGAGCGGCTCGGCGGGTGCGTGCGCCGCCGCCCTGGCCGCCCGCGCGAGCGCGGCGGCGGTGGGCCAGCGGTGGTCGGGCTCCTTGGCCAGCGCCCGCACGATCAGCGCCCGGACCGGCGCGGGCACGCCCGGCGGCAGCTCCGGCGGGTCGTCGTTGACGTGCTGGAGCGCGACCGCGAGCGGGGTGTCCCCGGTGAACGGCCGGTCGCCGGTCACCAGCTCGTACGCGACCACGCCGAGCGCGTACACGTCGGTGGCCGGACCGACCGGGTCGCCGGTGACCTGCTCCGGGGCCAGGTAGGACGCGGTGCCGAGGATCTCGTCGGCGGCGGTGAGGCGGTCGGCGGCGACGATGCGGGCGATGCCGAAGTCGGTGAGCGCCAGCCGCCCGTCCGGGCGCAGCAGCAGGTTCGAGGGCTTGACGTCGCGGTGGACGATGCCCCGCACGTGCGCGGCGTGGATGGCGTCGGCGGCCTGGGCCAGCAGCCGCATCGCGGGGCCGGGCGCCAGCGCCCCGTCCCGGCCGATCAGCGAGCTCAGCGACTCGCCCTCGACGAACTGCATCACCAGGTACGCGACCTCGTCGGCGTGGCCGTAGTCGTAGATCTCGACGATGCCGGGATGGCTGAGCGCCGCCATCGCCCGCGCCTCGGCCCGGAACCGGGCGGCGAAGCCGGGGTCGGCGGCGAGGTTGGGCAGCAGCGCCTTCACCGCGACCCGGCGGCCGAGCACCAGGTCGTCGGCGCGCCACACCTCGCCCATCCCGCCGCGGGCGATCAGATCCACGAGTTCGTAACGGCCGCCGAGCGTCATCCCCGGGTCAAGCACGCCAGAATCCTTCGCGATCGATCGCTGCCCGTCAAGCCGGTGTCCGATCCCGAACAGCGTCTCTGGTTCAGCCCGGATCGACGTCGTACGCCTGCGCGTCCGGCGCGACGAACGGCAGCAGCCGCATGCCCTCCTCGACCAGCTCCGCACGCTGCGCGTCGGTGAGCTCGGTGAAGGGCTGCACGGTCAGCACGGCGCGGGCACGGGTGCGCTCGACCCGCCAGGTGCCCGCCACGAACCCGTCCGCCAGCACCGTCGCCTTGATGATCCCGTTCACCGTGAACACCCGCTTGCGGCCGTCGTCGGAGATGATCCGGCTGCGGTCGGCGTACGACAGCAGCACCGAGTCGAACTCGCCGAGCAGCCGCAGCGGGGCGGGCACGTCCGCGCCGGGCCGGGGCGCGTCGGGCAGGTCGAACAGCTCGACGCCGCGCTCGTCGCGGAAGGTCACCAGCTGCGGGCGCAGCCGCTGCACGACCTCCTTCAGCCGGGTCAGCCCGGACCAGGCCTGCACGTCCGGCACGCTCGCCGGGCCGTACGCGGCCAGGTAGCGCAGCACCATCGCCGCCGGGTCCGGCTCGGGCAGCGCCGCCGACAGCCACGCCTCGGCCGAGGTGTGCGCCGCCTGGCCGCCGGAGCCCCACAGCCCGCGCGGCGGCACCTGCACCAGCGGGACCCGCGTTCGCACCACCGGCGCGAGCGCCTCGGCGTCGTGGCCCGGGAAGCGCTCGGCCAGCAGCGTGCGCAGCTCGGCGAAGGTGCGCGGCTGCTGCTCCACCAGCTCACGGCCGTACGCCGCGACGTGGTCGAGGTCCAGGCCGGGCAGCTGCTTGGCGTAGCCGGCGGCGAGCCCGCGGTCGTGCATCGGCTGCAGCACCGGCCGCAGCGCCAGGCAGTCCTCGGCGGTGACCAGGTGGATCGTCGAGCGCATCAGCGAGATGCGGACCACCCGCCGGTCGGTGATCAGCTGCGACAGCGCGGCCGGGTCGAAGCCCGCGAGCCGGTTCCACAGCGCCAGGTACGGCGGGTTCGGGGCCTGCGCCTGCAGGCCGTAGAGGTGCGCCACGGCCTCGTACACGGGCATGTCCGCACGTCGGAGCAGCAGTTGGCGCGCCAGCAGCGCCCGGTTGAGTGTTTGGCGACTGAGCACGGCGGTCATAGGGCTCTAAGCTACGTGGTGCGTCCGCTCTCCCCGGTGGGCGCTCGTGGTAGGAGTGTTTGATGACCGAGCTCGCGACCCCCGGACCCTACGTGCCCTGGGTGACGGCCGTCCCGGCGCGCCCGGAGTCCGACGGGCCGCTGCGCGGCGTACGCCTGGCCGTCAAGGATCTGTTCGATGTGGCCGGTCTGCCGACCGGCGCGGGCAACCCGACCTGGCTCGCGACCCACCCGGTCGCGCTGCGCGACGCCGCCGCGGTCGCGGTGCTGACCGGCGCGGGCGCGAGCATCGTCGGCAAGACGCACACCGACGAGATGGCATACAGCCTGTTCGGCACGAACGAGCACTACGGCGCGCCGGACAACCCGGCCGCGCCCGGCCACATCACCGGCGGCTCGTCCAACGGCACCGCCGCCGCGGTCGCCGAGGGCTCGGCCGACCTGGGCCTCGGCACCGACACCGGCGGCTCGGTGCGCATCCCCGCCGGCTGGTGCGGCCTCTACGGGCTGCGCCCCAGCCACAGCCGGGTCAGCCGGTCCGGCGTCGTGCCGCTGTGCGGCTCCTTCGACGTGCCCGGCCTGCTCACCCGCGACCTCGCGCTGCTGCGTACCGCGACCGGGGTGTTGCTGACCAGCGGCCCCGAGACCAAGCCGCTGCGCGGTGTGCACGCCCCCGCCGACCTGTGGGAGCTCGCCGACCCGGCGGTGCGCGACGCGCTGGCGCCCGCGCTGGCCACCCTCGCGGGCGTGCTGCCGACCGAGGAGAAGCCGCTGTGGGGCGCCGCCCCCGCGCCCGACTACCGCCTCGCCTACGCGATCCGCACCGGCTGGGAGTTCTGGCAGCGCCACGGCGAGTGGGTACGCGCCGAGAACCCGCACTTCGGCCCCGGCGTCGGCGAGCGGGTGCGCATCGCGTCCCGGCGCACCCTCGACGAGCTCGGCACGGCCGACCGCGAGATCAACGCGGTGAAGTCCACCATGGCCCGGGTGCTCGACGGCACGGTGCTGGCCATCCCCACCGCGCCCGCCCCGGCGCCCGCGCGCGGCGCCGACACCGGCCCGCTGCGCGCCCCCATCCTCGGCCTGACCGGCATCGCCAGCGTCGCCGGGCTGCCCGCACTCACCGTGCCGGGCGCCCACGTCGACGGCCTGCCGGTCGGGTTGTGCCTCGTCGGCGCCCCCGGCACCGACGAGTCCCTGCTGGAGCTTGCGGAGGTCCTGCGATGACGGAGCCCGGTGCGATCACCCCGAGCGGGATCGAGCTCGACGTGCGGGAGGCGCCGCCCGCGAGCCTCTGGCGGCAGATGAAGGCCGACCCCCAGTACGCGCCCGAGCACCTGGCGCTGGAGGCGGTGCGCCGCATCGGCCCGCAGGCCGCGGCCTGGGCCGCCCGCATGCGCGCGACGTACCCGCACATGCACCCCGACGGCCTGGCCCAGCTCGCGATCAAGCGGTTCCGCCGGCACGCCCGGTTCACCGGCGCGGTGTCCGGCTCGATCGGCCTGCCCGGTGCCGTGGTCGACCTGGCGACCCTGGCCTGGACGCAGTCCCGCCTGGTGCTGCACCTGGCCGCGGTGTACGGCGTCGACCCGACCCACCCCGACCGCGCCACCGAGCTGCTGGTGCTCCAGCGCGTGCACAAGGCCACCGAAGCGGCCCGGCTGGCGCTCGGCGTCGCGCAGGGCCGCGAGGGCGTGGGCAGCGCGCTGGCCAGGGCGTCGGGCACCGCGGGCCGCCGCGCCCCCGTCGGCCGGGCGCTGGGCCGCCTGAGCTGGAAGCTGGCCCAGATGGCCGGCATGCGCGCGGTCCGCAAACTCGCCGCGAAGGCGATCCCGTTCGCCTCCATCATCTTCGGCGCCTGGGCCAACTCCTCGTCCGTCAACGACCTGGCCGGCCGCACCCTCGCCCAGTACCGCCCCGCCGCCCTCACCGCCATCCCGCACCCCCGCGCCCCCCTCCCCGGCACCCCCACCCCCAGCCCCCACGCTGGTTGATCATGAACTTATGGCACGGTTCGGCGGCGTGTCGTGGCCAAAAGTTCCTGATCGGATGGACGGCGCCACCCCCGCGCCCCACCGCGGCGCCCGGTTCGGTGCGGCGCCGGGCGAAGATCGCTGTCTGCGGTCAGAAGGTGTGGTCCGGCTAAAGGTTCTGACCGCAGACAGCGATCTTCAACGGGTCGTAGTCAGAAATCGGGTGACGCGGCGCTCAGAAATCGGGTGAAGCTCAGAAATCGGGTGCGCCGGGAACCGGGTGGTGGTCGGAATCGGGTGACGCTCAGAAGTCGCCGCCGAAGTCGCCGAAGCCGGAGTCGAAGCCGCCGGAGTCGTACCCGCCGGGGTCCCAGCCGCCCGCGTCGTAGCCGCCGTCCTGGGCGCCGGCGTCCTGATAGCCCTGGTCGTAGCCGGTGTCGGCGACGCCCGCTCCGTCGGCGGCCGGGTCGGGCTGCGCATCGGCGGCCGCCCCGTCCGCGCCGCTTCCGGCGTCCGCGCCGGCGGTGTCCGCGCTTGCGGTGTCCGCGCCGGCAGCGTCCGCGGCGCCGGTGTCGGGGGCGACGTCGGGTGTGAGCGCGTCGTGGATCATGTCGCTGATCACCATGCCGCCGAGGAAGCCCAGCGCCGCGCCGCCCAGCCCCGCGCCGATCATCGACCCGGTGCCGCGGTACCCGCCGTACCGGTAGCCGCCGAACCCCTGGCCCGGGTACGCGTACGGCCTGTTCGGGTGGCCGGAGTGGTGCGGCGGGCCGGGGGCGTGCACGGGCGGGCGCATGAACGCGCCCGGGTCCTGCTGCGGCGCGGCGGTCAGCTGGTCCAGCGCCTTGCGTACCCAGCCGTCGACCAGCTCGATCCAGCGCGCCGGGTCCGCCGACAGCTCGCGGGACTGCTCTGCGGTGACGCGGTGCACGTCACCGGGCCCGCCGCGGCCGGAGAGCCCGGCCGACACGGTGACGCCCTGCGGATCGGCGGCGAGCGTGAACACCAGCTGCGGGATGTTCGGCCCGAGTGCCTGGCCCTGCGGCACCGGCGCGTAGAACGTGATCGCCTGGGCGGGCGGGCTGCCGGGGCGCAGCTCGCTTCGTACGAAGCGGCAGCCGATCGTGCCGAGCGCGTCCAGCACATGCTGGTGGATCTCGGTCGGCTCGACGCCGAGCGGGTCGAAGTCGGTCTTCGCCGAGCCCGCGGCGACGCTGACCTCCGTGCGCACGCCGACCGTCACTCCCGGCATCGGGTGCCCGTAGACCAGGGTGACGGGTGCGAAGTACGGCATGGCCAGGTGGAACCCGACCGCGTGGCCGGTGCCGCCGCGCAGCGCGAACCGGTCGGCGACCGGGTAGCGGGCCAGCTCGGTCTCGGCGCCGTTCGCGCTCGCCACGAGCAGCGCCTGCACCGAGGTGATCTCGACGTCGCCCTTGGCGTGCAGGCGCACCTGCCCCGAGAACGCGCCGCCCGGCCGGGCGGCCGGGGTGGACAGCACGGTGTCGACCTCGAGGCCGCCGAAGCCGAGGCTGCTCAGGATGCGCCGCAGAACCATGCCTCCCATCATCCCCGCGTACGCCGTCGGCAAACCGAGAACGGGCGACCCGGGGCACGGATCGACGGCGCACCGGTCAGCGGCGCACCTGCAGCGTGGCGAGCAGCTGCGCGGTAGCCGCGTACACGGCCTCGACAGCCTGGTCGAACGCCTCGGCGTTGTGCGCCGCGGGGGCGCGGAAACCCGAGATCTTGCGGACGTACTGCAGGGCGGCGGCCCGCATGTCCTCCTCGGTCACGATCTCCTGGAACGGCGGGCGAAGGGTCTTGATGCTCCGGCACATGGTTGCCATTGTGCTCCGTGGGCATCATTGACTGGTGTCCGCTGCCGCCCCGACGACCGAGACCCGGCCCGCCGCCGTACATCTGCTGACGGCGCTGCTCGGGGTGACCGCGCTGGCCACCGCCGCGGTCGAGTGGCTGAACTGGTTCTACGCCGAGGACGGCGGGTACGCGCTGTCCGTGCGCACCGCCTGGGCGCTGCTGCGCTCGCTGCTGTTCCTGGTGCTGATCTTCCACCTGTGGCGGGGGCGCCACGGCGCGGCGCCGTTCGGGCTGATCCTGGCCGTGACGACGGTGTTCGCGCTGGCCCGCCTGGTGGTGCCCAAGCAGGGGTATCCGGCGCTGCCCGGGATCGTCGGCTTCGCCGTGGTGGCCGCGCTGTGCCTGAGCGTCGTGCTGCTGCTGTACCGGTCCGCGAGCGTGCGGGAGTACCTGACGCGCCCGCGCATGCGGTGGTGGATCGGGCGGGACGGGATCAGGCGCCGCCAGGTCGATCCGAAGCCGCAGGTGCCCGGCTGGGTGCTGACGACGCGGGTCGCGACGTTCAGCTACAGCGCACTGATGCTGGTCGCCTGCGTGGTGGCGCTGGGGCTGGTGTTCGACGGCCGCCCGGTGCTGCTGCCGGTGATCGCCGCGTGGTTCGTGTTCGCGCTCGTGGTCAGCTACATGTCCCTGTTCCTGAGCATCTTCCTGGTCAAGGGCAAGCGCTGGGCCCGGGTGCTGCTGGTCGGCCTGACGCTGGCCGTGCTGCTGGTGCACCTGTCCCTGTGCGCGCTGCTGCTGGGCACGGACGGCCTGGTGCGCGACGGCGGCCCGCTGCTGGTCGCGGCGCTGCTCGCGCTGTGGGGCCTGTGGCGCGCCGGCCGCAACGGCCACTTCACCACCAGCGCCGCCCGCGAGCACCTGCCCAAGAAGATCTTCCGAGTAGGACAGTCATGAAAATCATCGACGCCAAGGTGCACGACGTACGCTTCCCGACCGCGGCCGCCGGCGAC